>JBKJNL010000801.1:0-6268 GCA_046593615.1 Myxococcota bacterium
CCATCAGCGGCAGCCCCACCAGCAACAGGTCGCGGCTCTTGACGCCGGCCCCGGCCACCATGGCGTTGGGCGGTGTGCTGATGACAAACGGCGCGCCGAGCGAGCAGCCCACGGCCACCAGCACCGCCATCGCCGGCGATGCGTCGAGCGAGAGCGCCAGCGGCATCACCAACACCGCCGTCGCCGTGTTGCTCATGAGCGACGACAGCACGGCGGCACCGACGACGACGACAGCGACACCGGGGCGCGCGCTGGCCATCGACCGGAAGGCCTCGAGCAGTCCCATGGCCTCGAGCACCCGGCCGAGCACCAGGCCGCCGGCGATGAGGAACAACGTCGACCAATCGAGCTTGCCGAGCTCCTCTTTGCCGAGGAGGCCCGAAGCAAACAACAGCGCCGCGGCGGCGATGGCGATGATGGCGGCATCGATGCCGTGCAGCGGCTCGGTGAGCCAACCGGCGATGCAGGCGACAAAGATGGCGACGACGGCCCAGCCTGCGCCGTCGAGCCGGGCGGGGGACGGGGCCAGCGTCATCAGTGCGGTCGTCGATGCGGGCGTCGGTGCGGACGTCGGTGGCGTCGTTGGCGTCGTGAACGTTCCCGACACCGGCGCGGTCAAGAAGATCAACAGCACCGCCAACGCGAGGAGCGCCAGCACCAGCGGCACGCCAAACGACATCCAGCGGGCGAACGAGATCGGCGTCGACGAGGCTGCGATGGCAATGGCGTTGGGCCCGGTGCCGATCGGCGTGGCGATGCCGCCGAGGTTGGCGCCAAAGGCCACCGCCAGCAGGGCGGCGCGGCGAAACGGGCTGCCCGGTGGCTCGTCGTCGACGAGGGGCCGCACCACCTGCAGCAGCAGCGCCGCGGCGGCGATGTTCGACATCCACATCGAGGCGAACGCGGCCGTCACCGCCAGACCGGCGACGAGGGCCCGTCGGCTTCCGCCGGTGGCCCTCACCACCGCGCCAACGAGCACGCGATCGAGCCCGTGGCGGTGGGCGGCGGCGGCGAGGACGAAGCCGCCAAAGAACAAGGCCATGACCGGGTGCGCGGCGGCCGCCAGCGTGTCGCCGAGGTCGAGCCCGCGCGACGACAACAACACCGGGGCGCCGGCGACGAGCAGCAGCGTCGGCACAAAGGCCGGCGTCTTCTCGAGCAGCCACAGCAGCAGGCAGACGAGGGCCAGCACGCCGGCGGCGACGACGCCGGGGGTCAGGGCCGCGGTGACGTTGCCGGTGAAGTCGACTGTCGAGCCAGGGTTCATCGTCTGCTCATGGCTTGTTGCGAGCGGAGCCGCTCACAACATCGAGCGCCGGCGCTCGGGGCAGCATCTCGACGACGCCCAGGCGCGCGCTTCCCGCACCGCGCTCGAAGCTGACCTCGACGTCGGCGAGGCCCAGATCGGCCAGCACGGCGCGGGCGATGACGTCGACGCCGTCTTTGCCGTGGATCGTGAGGGCGACCAGGCGCGCGTTGCGGCTTCGGGCCAGATCGATGGCGTCGCGCAGAATTCGTTGGACCTCGGTCATCAGCTCCCCCGCCACAGCAAAGGACCCGCCAGCACCTCAACCGCCAACGGGCACCGTGCTCCCCCGCTGCGCGGGCCTGGCGTTGGACCAGCGCCGCAGCCGTCGGGACTGCATCTCGAGCGCCATGCCCGCGACGTCGCCGTCGCAGAAGAGCGCTTTGGCGACCGGGTAGATCTCGGTCTCCTCCCGCTGCAGGTGGGGCTCGATCACCTCCCGCAGCTCGACAGCCGTCGAGCGCAACAGCGCGACGTCGGGCCTGGCACCCGCGCTGCCGACGTCGCGCAGGTGGCGGAGCACGCCGTGCAACGCGACCTCCATCTTGGCGTGCTCGGCGTCGCAGGCGTCGACGACCACCTGCAGGTCCTGGCGGTGGTGGAGGAGGCGCGGCAGCAGAGACCGGCCCTCGTCTTCGTCGTGCCACTGCATCGGACCCTGAAAGAAGTCGCACAGCGCGAGGATCTTGCCGGCGTCGACGGTGCCTGCCTTTGCGCGGACGACGGCCTCATCAAAGAGCCGCAGCGCGGAGCGGATGCTCTTGTGAAAGGCCAGCAGGGTGTCGAGCGGCCCGGCCTCGTTGTGCTTCGACGCCCACAGCGCCGGCGTCGCGGGGTTCATCACGAGGCCACGCTCACCAGCCCGGCGCGGTCGGCGCGGGCGGCGCGGGCGGCGCGGGCGGCGACGCCGTCACGGGCGTCGTCACGGGCGTCGTCGCGGGCATCGTCGGCTTCGACGTTCATCATGGGAGCTCCTGCGGCCCGAGACGGGCCCACGCCGATGCTTCGCAAGGTGCGTTCCAACCAAGAGCGCGGTCCGGTGCGTGTGCTTCGGCGTGCGGTTCGGCGGTGCTGGCGCGGTTCGCAGCGACGCCCGGCCCTTCAACCGCGCGTGAACCGCGCGGGCACTGAGCGCATCCGCTCAAAGCGGGGAGCCCCTTGGCTCGCCAGCCTCGACGCGCGCGCGCACTCGACGCAGGCCGAGCGCCCCTGGCAGCGGCGACGAAGCAGGCACGGCCACTGCACAAGCGCCCGGCCATGCCCTGCCGCCACTGCCTGACCGAGACCGACGCCGACGACGGCTTCTGCTGCCTGGGGTGCCGCGCGGCGTTTGCGCTGGTGCGCGAGGCCGGCCTCGAGCGCTGCGCCGCGCTCGCCACGCGCCCGCTTCCTCGTGGCGGCGTGCCGCGCGCGCGGCCCTGGCTGGTGGCCGCCGACCGCGTCGTCGTCGACGTGCAGGGCATCACCTGCGGCGCCTGCGTCTGGGCCATCGAGAAGCTGGCGGCGCGGCGCGGACTCGCCTGCCAGGTCAACCCCGGCGTGGGCCGCCTCGACGTCGACGGCCGCGATGCGGTCGCGCTCTCGGCGTTCTTTGACGACGTCGAGACGCTGGGCCACCGCCTGGGCCCACCGCAGAAGCAGGCCGACGGCGAGACCGACACGCTGGTGTTGCGGGCCGGCATCTGCGCGGCGGCGGCGATGATGGCCATGTCGTTTTCATTCGCGCGCTACTTCGGCCTCGACGACGACGGCTTGCCGCATCTGTCGGCGGTGTTCGCCGTCGCCGAGATCGCCTGCGCGGTCGTCACCGTCGTCGTCGGCGGCACGTTCTTCTTTCGCCGCGCGTTTCAGGCTCTGCGCCTGGGCGTCGTGGCCTTTGACCTGCCCATCGCGCTCGGAATCGGCCTGGCCTTTTTCGGCAGCGTCGTCTCGTTCGCCAGCGGCCGCGGCGACGGCGTGTTCTTCGACAGCGTCGCCATGTTCGTCGCGCTGATGCTGCTCGGCCGCCTGGCCCAGCGCGCGGTGTTGGCCCAGAGCCGGGCCCAGCTGCTCGAGGACAGCGGCCTGCACAGCCTGCCGGTGGTGGTGCTGCGCGCCGAGACCCCGCTGTCGACGACGGCGGCGGCGGTGCGGACCGGCGACCACCTCTTGATCCGCCCCGGCGACGCGGTCGCCGTCGAAGCCGACGTCATCGAAGGTGCGGCCACGTTCTCGCTGGCCTGGATCACGGGCGAGGCCGAGCCGCGGTCCTTTGCCGTGGGCGAGTGCCTTCCGGCCGGGGCCTGCCACGCCGGCGGCCCCGCCATCGTCGTCGTCGCCCGCGAAGACGGCACGTCGTCGCGGCTGGCGGCGCTGTTGTCGCGCAAGAACGACGACGACGTTGAAAGCGGAGCGGCCGCTGGCGGCTTTCGCCTGCTCGCCGAGGTCTCGGTGCTGGTCGTCATCGCCGCGGCCATCGCGGCGGCCGTCGTGCATGGCGCACGCGACGGGATCGGCGCCGGCGTCGCCGTGGCCACCGCGGTGCTGGTCGTCACCTGCCCCTGCGCGTTTGGTCTGGCCCTGCCCCTCGTGGACGAGCTGGCCACGGCGGCGCTGCGCCGGCGCGGGGTCTATGTGCGCCGCGCCGGCTTCTTTGAGCGCATGCGCCGCATCACCGAGGTGGTGCTCGACAAGACCGGCACCCTGACGTCGGGCGCGCTGGTGTTGTCGCCGGCGTCGACGACGGCGCTGGCGGCGCTGCCGGCGGCCGACAAAGACGCGCTCTTCCAGCTGGTGGCCCGCTCGGCCCACCCGAAGTCGCGGGCCCTGACCCGGGCCCTGGGCTTGCGACCGCTGCGCTCCGGCGTCGTCGTCGACGAGCAGCCGGGCCAGGGCTTGCAAGCCGTCGTCGATGGCCAGCGGCAGGCGCTGCACAAGCGCGGCGAGAGCCTGGCGTTTTTCCGGGGCGACGCGCTGGTGGTCGGCTTCTCGTTTGACGAAGAGCTGCAGCCCGACGCGGCCGCCGAAGTGCAGGGGCTCTTGCGGCGCGGGCTCGTGGTGCGCATGGCGTCGGGCGATCAAGCCTCGCGGGCCCGGCGCATCGCTGGCCAGCTCGGCATCGATGGCGGACACGTCCACGCCGATCTGCAGCCTGAAGAAAAAGCCGACCTGGTGCGCACGCTCGGCGCCGGGCGCGTGCTGTTCGTCGGCGACGGCATCAACGACGCCGCGGCCTTTGCCGCCGCCGCGGTCGCCGGCACCCCGGCCCTCGAGCGGCCGCAGCTGCCGGCGCGCGCCGACTTCTACACAACCGCCGGTGGGCTCGGGCCGCTGGTGGCGATTGTCGACGTCACCCGGGCCTGGTCGAAGAGCAGCCGGGCCATCGTGGTCGCCGCCGGCCTCTACAACACCGCCGCCGTGGCCGCCGCCGCCGCCGGCCTGCTGACGCCGCTCGCGTGCGCGGTGTTGATGCCGGCGTCGTCGGTGCTGGTGGTGGTGTTGGGCCGCCTGGTGTGGGCGTCGTCGGCGCCGCCGTCGTCTGGCCGCCGGAGCAGCCGATGAACGCCCTGACCCTGACGTTGTTCGTCAGCGCCCTGCTGTTTGCCTACGGCCTCGTGCAGTTCACCGCGGCCTGGCTGCGCAAGGACCACGAGCACGCCGACCGCCTCGCGGTGCTGCCCCTCGCCGACGACGTCGGTGCAGACGTCGGCCCAGACGTCGGCCCAGACGTCGGCCCCGACGTCGGCCCAGACGTCGGCGCAACCGCGCTCCCCCCGAGCGCGACCTCTTCTGCCGGAGAACAACCATGACCCCCGCCCCTGTCACGTCCCCTCCCACAGGCGACGCTGCCGGCCTCGACGCCCGGCCGCTCATGGCCCGCCGGTCGACCGGGCGCAGCCTGGTCACCTACGACGACGACGTCGTTCGCCGCTTTGTCTTTGCCTCGGTCTTCTGGGGCGCCGTCGGCATGCTCGTCGGGGTGCTCATCGCCGGGCAGCTGGCGTTTCCCCAGCTGAACGTCGGCGCGGTGCTGCAGTTCGGTCGCCTGCGTCCCCTGCACACCAACGCCGTCATCTTTGCCTTTGTCGGCAACTCGATCTTCGCCGGCATCTACTACTCGACGCAGCGGCTGCTGAAGGTGCGCACGCACGACACCTTGAGCGCCATCCACTTCTGGGGCTGGCAGCTCATCATCGTCGCCGCGGCCATCACGCTGCCGCTCGGCATGACCCAGGCAAAGGAGTACGCCGAGCTCGAGTGGCCCATCGACATCGCCGTCGTCGTCGTCTGGGTGGTCTTTGGCGCGAACCTGTTTCTGGCCCTGGCGCGGCGGCGCGAGAAGCACCTCTACGTCGCCATCTGGTTCTACATCGCCACCGTCGTCACCGTGGCCGTGCTCTACGTCGTCAACAACCTCGTCGTGCCCGCGGGCCTGTGGAAGAGCTACCCGGTCTACGCCGGCGTGCAGGATGCGCTCGTGCAGTGGTGGTACGGCCACAACGCCGTCGCCTTCTTCCTGACGACGCCGTTCCTGGGGCTGATGTACTACTTCCTGCCGAAGGCGGCCGAGCGGCCGGTGTTCAGCTACCGGCTGTCGATCGTCCACTTCTGGAGCCTGGTGTTCATCTACATCTGGGCCGGCCCGCACCACCTCCAGTACACGTCCGTGCCCGAGTGGGCGGCGACGCTGGGCATGGTCTTCTCGGTGATGCTGTGGATGCCGAGCTGGGGCGGCATGATCAACGGCCTGTTCACGCTCCGCGGCGCGTGGCACAGGCTCCGCGACTCGGTCGTGCTCAAGATGTTCGTCGTCGGGATCACGTTCTACGGCATGGCCACCTTCGAGGGGCCGATGCTGAGCATCAAGAGCGTCAACGCGCTGAGCCACTACACGGACTGGAACATCGCGCACGTCCACTCGGCCGCGCTCGGCTGGAACGGCTTCCTCACGTTCGGGATGATCTACTGGCTGCTGCCGCGGCT
>JBKJNL010001038.1:0-5025 GCA_046593615.1 Myxococcota bacterium
TTCGATTCGCCGAGGGAGACGCCGACGTGGTGGCCGGCGCGCAGCCCGAGCACGTCGCGCACAAACGCGAAGCGGGCCTGCATGTCGGCCGAGGCCGTGAACAAGTCACGCTCGCAGCCGACGGCGCCGGCCGAGCCGCCCAGCAGCGCCGCTGCGTCGTCGCCGAACAGGCCTCGCACAGCAGACGCGACCACGGGGAAGCGCGTCCACGGCTGCGATGACGTCGTCGTCACCGGGCCAAACAGCACGGCCACGTCGTCGCGCCGCGGCGACAACGAGGTGGTCACAGCGATCCGCCGCGAGGCATTCAACCGAGCGTTCTGCCCGGCGCTCTGCCCGGCGCTCGCAACGGCGACCGGCATCGCGTTGACCTCGACCACCTGCGAGCCCACGGAAGCGAGGGCGGCAGCGACCGCCAACAAGCCCGACGCCGCGTGCGCGCAGCCGATGGCGCCGTCGACGTCGGTGACGCGGACCGAGGCGGCGCGCGCGTCGTTGTCTTCGTCGTTGTCATCGTCGTTGTCATCGTCGAGCAGCCCGAGCACCGGCAGCCCGAGGGCCTCGGCGCGCTCGGCGAGCATGACGACGAGGACGACGGCGGCGTCGGCGGCGCGAGCGCCGGCCGTGCAGGCCACGTGGCGCGTGTCGGCGGCGGCGTCGACGGCGCCGACGATGGCGACGTCGATCTCGTGCGAGGCGATGAGCGTGCGCGCGACGTCGAGGGCGTCGAGGCCCGAGCGCTGCTCCGACGACACGGTAAAGGCGGGCCCGCGAATGTCGAGCTGCACGCTGAGGCGGTTGGCCGGGATGTTCGGCATGCAGCCGAGCACGCCGGCGGCGCCCAGGGGCGGCATGGCTCGATCACGGAGCGTGGTGAGCAACCCAGCGTCGACGACGTCTCCGTGGGCGGCTTCGGTCGCTGTGCGCAGCAGGTCTTCGGCGCGCCACCGGAGACCCGACGAGGTCACGGCCATGTCGGCGCCCATGCCGATGAACACGCCGGTGCGTTCGCGCGGCAGCGCGTCGCCGAGGCCGGCCACCGCTTCGCGCGCGGCTTCGAACACGAGCAGCTGTTGGGCGATGGCGGCCTTGAGATCGTTGGGTGGAAAGCGGAGCCCTTCGGTGTCGACAACGACGTCGTGGGCGATGCCGTGGCCGGTGGCGAGGGCGGCGTTCAGCGCGCTGTGCTCACCGATGCGCACAGCGAGGGCGGTGACGGCGACGGCGGGCAACTTCGTGCGGCCGACCTTCACGGCGACCGGATGGATGCGCGGACCGCGCGGCGGTTCCTCGACGACGAGGTGGGCGTCGTTGCCGCCGAAGCCAAAGGCCGAGACGCCGGCGATGCGGGCGTCGCTGCCCTCAACCGTCCACGGCGCCAGCTCACGCTGCAGCTGGAAGCGTGGGCCACGCGAACCGGGGCTCTGCGCCTCGACAGCGTCAATGGCGTCGATGGCGTCGCGCACGCCGATGGTCGGCGGCAGCTGCTGGTGCTTGAAGGCCTCGCACACCTTGATGAGCCCGGCCGCGCCGGCGGCGGTGATCAAGTGGCCGAGGTTCGACTTCAGCGAGCCGAGCGGAACCGGCAACGACGACGGCGACGACGCCAGCAGTTGTTGCAGGCTCTCGACCTCGGTTCGATCGCCGGCCTGCGTGCCGGTGGCATGGCACTCGAACAGCGAGGCCGACGACGGATCGATCCCGGCGTCGCGCCACGCGGCGCGCAGGGCGCGCACCTGCCCCTCCGACGACGGCGCGAGCAGGTTCTTGCTGCGCCCGTCGTTGCTGAGGCCGCTGCCGCGCAGCACGGCGTGGATGGTCTTTTTCTGCGCGATGGCGTCGTCAAGGCGCATCAAGGCCACCATGGCGCAGCCCTCGGCGGGCACGAGGCCGTCGGCGCGCTTGTCGAACGGCCGCGGCGTCCCCGACGTCGACAACGCCTGAAGCGCGCTGAAGCCGACGTGCAGGAACAGCGGGTCGGCGCGGTTGACGGCGCCGGCGACGACGACGTCAGCGCGGCCGGCCTGCAGCGCGCGCATGGCCAGGTGGATGGCGTAGAGCGAGCTCGCGCAGGCGGCATCGAGGCTGAACGAGAACGCGCGGGTCTTGAGGTGCTCGCCGATCAGCAGCGCCGGCAGCCCGCTCATGAAGCGATCGCGCACGTCGCCGCCGCCCGACTTTCCACCAAACGAACCGGGCGCGGCGCGGCCGGTGCGCGCCCGCCATTCGTCGTCGAGAGCCAGGGTCTCGCCGAGGCGGGCCATGCTTTCGGTGGGGAACGAGAGGTTGCCGAGCACGCAGCCGCCGGCCAGCGACGACGGGACGCCGTCGTCGAAGCCGGCGTCGGCCAGCGCGCGGTGGGCGGTCGAGAGGGTCCAGGCGAACAGCGGATCGAGGCCGGCGACGACGTCGGCGCCCGGAAACGCCGAGCCGACGTCGTCGACCACGTAGCCGCCGCGGGTCGACCAGGTCTTGTCGACGGCGTTGTTCGGTGTGCCGCGCACGAGGTCGGGATCGAGGCCGAACCGCCCTCCTCGCGCGGGATCGTGGGGGACCGCGGTGATGGCCGAGCGTCCGGCGGCCACGAGGTCCCAGAGGGCCTCGGGAGACGAAGCGCCCGGCAACAAGCAGGCGCGTCCGACGACGGCGATGGGGGTCATCACTTCTCTCGCTTCTTCAGTTTCATCGCTTCGTCACATCACGAAGCGAGCTACTCGGCGGCGCCGCCGGGGGCGTTGATCAACACGTCGGCGTCGTCGTCGCCGACGTCGGCAGCGGCAAAGGCGTCGTCGTCGGCGAGGCGGTGGGCTTCGACGTCGCGCATCTCGAACACCACGCGGCCCTGCTCGTCGAGGAAGGAGACGTCGGCGAGGGCCCGCAAACCGGGCTGTCCTTTGCCGTCGACGACGCAGGTCAACGAGCGCTCTTGTTGCGGGTCTGATGCCGACGTCGCGACTGCCAGCGGGAGCGCGAGGCGGTGCAACACCAGGGCCCCCACGCTCGTCGGCAAAAACGCGCCGCCGGTCTGCTGCCGAGCCCAGAGCAACACCAGCTGCAGGCCAGCGTCGAGGGCGGCGGCGTCGACGGTGAAGCGGCCGGTCCATTGGGCGGCTTTTGTGCCGAGCACGCGGGCCGCGAGCATGGTCGGGCTCGCGCCATCGACCTGCTCGATGAGCTGAAAGCTCTTGCCATGAAAGAGCAGGCCACCCCGACCCGACGCCGACGGATAGAGCGATCCGAACGACGGCGGCGACAGCGGCGGCACCGTGCGCGACGGCGCAACCGCGATGGCGCCGCCGTCGACGACGTCGACGACCGCGCGGTACGAGAGCACGCCGTCGACGCTCAAGGTCGCGGCCAGGGTCGCGCCGCCAGCCGACGGCACAAGCTCGACGACGACCTCGTGGCCGGTGCCGTGGAAGCGCGGCAGGCGCACACCCTTGATGACGCGCACGTCGCGCACCACGCGCACGACCTGGCCCGGCCGGGCGGCAGCGGCGGCGGCGGCGATGAGGTCGAGGGCCGTCACCACGGGCAGCACGATCTCGCCCTTCACGGCGTGGTCGACGAGGTGCGGCATGCTGACGACGTCGACGCGGCGAACGAACGGCGTTGGTGGTGCCGCTTCGACACCGGGCGTGGGCGCGTCGGCGATGGCCGCCCCGAGCACGACCTCGACGTCGTCCGAAGCCACAGCGGTCAGCTCGTCGACAAAGGCGGCGGCGCCGTCGTCGCGGGCGATGACGGTGATGCCGCGGCGGGCAAAGGCGGCCTTGAGGTCGGCGGTCACCATGCCGCCTTCCCACGGACCCCAGTGCAGGGCTTTGACGACGACGGATCCGCCCGTGGCGGCGCGTCGTTGCTGCTCGCGCCACAAGAGGCGGGTCATGGCTTCGTTGGCCATCGCGTAGTCGACCTGGCCGACGTTGCCGAAGCGGCCGGCCACCGACGAGAACGCGACGACGGCCTTGAGCAGATCGTTCGCCGTCGACGACAACAGCGCCTGCAGGCCAAGCACCTTGGTGTCGATGACGCGGTCGAGCTGCTCGCGCGTCTTGTCTTCGATGCGCTTGTCGGCGAGCACGCCGGCGCCGTGGACGATGGCGGCCACCGGTCCGAGGCGGCGGCGCACGTCGTCGAGGGCGCGGCCGACGCTGGCGGTGTCGCGCACGTCGCAGGCGACGACCTCGACCGAGGCGTGGGCCTTGAGCCCATCAACGACGCCGCGCACCTCGCGGGCGGCGAGGACCTCAGCGGCGCGGGCGGCGACGTCTTTGAGTGCGACCGACACGCCGCGGGCACGGGCGTCGTCGAGGATGGCCCTTTTCAGCGCGGCTTCATCGACGGCGCCGCGGGCGTAGCCGGGCTCGGCGTCGGCGAGGGCGGTGCGTCCGAGCAGCACCAGCTGCAACCCGGGAACTGCGCGGGCGAGGGCCAGCACGCAGGTCGCGGTGACGCCGCGGGCGCCGCCGCTGACGACGACGACGTCGCCGCGCTGCAAACACGGCGGTCCGCGCGTCACGGCCGCGGCGCGCACCGTGGGCACGAGCCTGCCGCCGGGCACAAGCCCGACCTCGACGCCGCCGACGTTGGGCGCGCTGCAGATCTCATCCGCCAGGCGGTCGACGAGGCTGTCGTCGGCGGCATCGACGTCGACGAGCTGGCAGCGCAGCGCGGGCCATTCGAGGGCCGCGGTCTTGACCAGACCCGACAGGCCGCCGGCGACGGCGCCGCCGCCACCAGCGCGGCGTCCGAAGCGGCCACCGCCGGCGGTGACGACGACGAGCTGCTGGGTCGGCCGGGCCTGTTGCACGGTCAAAAAGACGCGTTTGAGCACTTCGACAGCGTCGGCATCGGTGGCCTCGAGAGCGTCGAGCACAACCAGCGACGAGACGCCGGCGGCGCCAGCGACGACGTCGACGCTGCGCTGCCGCAGGGTCGTGACCAGCGCCTGGCCGATGGCTCCGCCACCGACGACGCCGACCCGCCCGGTGGGCACCGACGCGCGCAGCGCGGGAGCGCCGA
>JBKJNL010000005.1:0-6443 GCA_046593615.1 Myxococcota bacterium
CCGGCACGCCACCCGGCACGCCGCTCGGCGCGGCCGCGGCGCGCATCGAGCTGTCAACGACGCGGGGGCAGCTGGTCAAGCGCCACGCCAGCTGGGCGCTGTCGCGCTGCGGGGCGCTCAAAGAGGGCGTCGATGGCCACGGCGGCCTGGTCGCCCGGCGGCAGCTCGAGCGCGAGCAAGACAACCTGCTGGCCGTTGTGCGCCGTTACCTCGCCGAAGATCCGCCGACGTTGACGAGCCTGACGCAGTCTCTGCTGGCGCTGTCGGCGCTCGAGCCGGTGATGACGACGCGGGGCCCGCACGACCTGTTCGCCCGCCTGCTCGATCGCGCCGTCGAGCCCGCCGAAGCCGTCGGCGTTGCCCCCGCCCTCGTCGCCAAGAGCCTCGAGATGCGCGCGCGCCTGCGCCGATCGGTCGGGCAGCTGACGTCGTCGAAAGCAGACCTCGCAGCGGCCCTCGTCCTCGCCAGAAAAGCCCGCGATCGGCTGCTCGAGGCCCGCACGCTCGCCAACCTGGGCACGCACGCGCTCTTCGTCGGCGACTTCGGCCAGGCCCGCGTCGACTACGACGCCGCCATCCACTTGATGCGCGAAGAAAAGGAGCTGCGCCTCGAAGGGCGGTGCGTCGGCTTCTTTGGCTTGCTCGAAGAAGAAAACGACAACCTCGTCGCCGCCGCCCAGCACTACACCAACGCGATCGAAATCCACGTCGCCACCGGTGATCGCCGCTGGGAGGCGATCCACCAGAGCCAGCTCGGCCGCGTGAAGCTCGGGCAGGGCGACGTCGACGGCGCCCACCAGCTCGTGCGGCGCGCGCTGGTCACCCACCGCGAGCTGTGGAACCGCCGGCAAGAAGCCGTCGCCCACCTCTTGCTCGGCGACATCGCTGCCGTCAGCGGCTTCGCCGACGACGCCGAGCTCTCGTGGCAGCGCGCGGCCCCGATGGCCCGCGACATCGGCGACCCCACGTTGCTCTGCCTCGTGCACGCGCGCCTCGCGCTCACGGCGCGCCAGGGAGACACCGGACCCCTCGCCGGCATGGGCGCCCATGACGACGTCGTCAGCGCGAGCCTGGATCGCATCGATGACCCGCAGGTGCGGGCGGCGGTGGCGACGTTGCGGGGGCAGTCGTTTTCGACTCCGGGGCGGGGCGTGCTCGTGCGCGCCGCCGAGCGCGTCGTCAAAGCGCTC
Organism: Myxococcota bacterium; assembly: GCA_046593615.1. Lineage (GTDB taxonomy): Bacteria > Myxococcota > UBA727 > UBA727 > VGSZ01 > VGSZ01. The sequence continues at coordinate 1,191 of JBKJNL010000005.1, forward strand.
GGCTGAGCGGCTGTCAGCGGCTGTCAGCGAACGGCGTCGACGACGGCGACGACGGCAGCCGCGGTGCCGACCACGGCGAGCAGCGGCAGGCCGACGTGCAACACCAGCCCGACCGCAGCGAGGCCAAAGGCGGCGCGCTTCTCTGAGGCGGTGGGCACAGCGTCGTCGACGAGCTGCAAGCGTGCGCGCAGCGAGCCGACGGTCTCGTCGAGCACGCTGTCGCTCCACCGGTCGATGTGCCGGTAGGTGCTGTCGTGGGCGCGACGGCCCCGGGCGTAGGCGCGCAGGGTCTCAGAGGGCGCGCGCAGCAGGCCCGCCGCGAGACCGCCGACGTCGATGAACCAGCCAAACCAGTAGCGCCCGGTGCCCATGCCGATCTCAAAGGCCGAGATCTCGAACTCGCCTTTCCAGTCGGTGCCGTAGCCGGTGACGACGTGGTTGAGGTCGTGGACCTTCACCGCCTCCTTGCGCGCGCCGAGGTTGGGCATGACGACGGTGAACGGTCCCACGGGCAGCTTCACCCACGACTCGACGTAGGTCTGCTCGTCGAAGCCGGCGCGAGCGAAGTGACGGGCGCGGGCCTCGCGCAGCGTCATCGCGTCGGGGAAGACCGCGCGGGCCTCGGGTCCGGTCAAGGTGGCTTTGTCGACGTTGATTGCGGTGGCCATCGTCGTGTCCCTTTCTCGAGCAGGACGTGCCCTGCTCGCAGCAATGCCAATGCGGTGGTGCGCCCCTCGCCGGCCGGATCGCCGAGCTCGCCCCCGAGCCAGGCGGTGAGCGCCCCCATGTAGAGCGAGAAGCTCGCTTGCGAGAACAGCAGCGGGTCGACGTCGTCGTCGACAAAGCCTGTGTCTTTGGCAGCCTGCACGCGCGCCGCGATGGCGCCGAGCACGTCGAAGGTCAGCGACATCATCGCCGCCCGGCTCGGCCCTTCGAGCCACGGCAGCTCTTTGACGAGCACGCGGGCCAGCGATGGATCCCGGGCGTAGACGCCGACAAAGGCGCCGTAGAAATGCAGGCAGAAGTCGGTCAGCGCCGTCGCAGTCACCGCAGTCACCGCAGTCGTCGTCGTCGCGGTCGTCGTCGTGTGCAGCGGCAGGCTTGTCAGGGCGCGGCTGACGGCCTCGCCGATCTCGCTCTCGAACACCAGCAGCACGACGTCGGCTTTTGTCCTCGCGTAGAGAAACAGCGTGCCGTGGGCGATGCGCGCGCGGCGGGCAATCGCGCGCGTCGTGGTCGCCTCGTGGCCGTGCTTCGAGAACAGCGCTTTGGCGGCGGCGACGATGCGCTCGCGCTTCAGCTTCTGGCTCTCTTCACGGCGTCCCATGGAATGAGCATGCTCAGTGAACGTGCGGCTGACAAATGAGCGCGCTCAGTTCTACGAGGCCATGCGCGTCGAAACGCCGCCACAGCGCAGAAACCCTCGCGGGTTCGGCCATGGACACGAAAAAAGAGGCAGCCGTCGGGCCGCCTCTTTCATCGTCATCGTCATCGTCGTCGTCGTCGTCGACGTTCGCGGGTCAGGCGCCCTTGAACGTCGGGCGCCGGACGCCGAGGGTCGACAGGCCTTCGTGGGCGTCTTTCGACGAAAAGATGCTCTGCAGGCCGCGGGTCTCGGCCTGGAGGCCTTCGGCCAGCGACGTCGACGAGGCCAGCTTGACGAGGTCGTCGGCGGCCTGGGCGGCGAGAGGGGCCTTGAACGAGACCTTCTTGAGGCTCTTGTCGAGGGCCGGTCCGACGTTGGCGAGGCCCTTCATCAGGTCGTACAGCGACGTCCACGAGAACACGCGCCACAGCTCTTCGAAGCCGGCCGGCGGCGTCGTCGGCGGCGCGTTCTCGGGGCGGGTCTTGCCCGACAGCGCGCGCGCGCGGCAGGCCTTTGCCAGGGCGTCGTCGTCGTCGGCGCCGGCTTCGATCAGGTCGTCGATCAGGCCCAGCCGTTTGCCCGTGGCGGCGTCGACGGTGTCGCCGGTCAGCACCATGAAGCGCGCGAGCGGCACGCCGATGCGACGGGCGCTGCGCTGCGTGCCGCCGAGCCCGGGGTAGATCCCGATGCCGGTCTCGGGGAAGCCCAGGGTCGCCTTTGACGTCGCCACGATCCAGTCGCAGGCCAGGGCCAGCTCGCTGCCACCGCCGAGCGAGAGCCCGTGCAGCTTGCAGACGACGGGCTTCTGGCAGCGGTCGATGCGGTCGAAGAGCGCCTGGCCGTCGGTGGCAAAGCGCACGATGCGGCCGACGTCGCCGCCTTCGATTTGCTCGACAAAGAACTTGGTGTCGGCGCCGGCGACAAAGGCCTTGCCCTTGCCTTCGATGACGATGCCTTTCACGGCGGGGTCGCGCTCAAGCGCCGCAAAGGCGACGCCGAGCTGCTCGACGACCGCCTCGTTGAGGGCGTTCATGGCGTCGGGCCGCTGGAAGGTGATCACGCCGACGCCGTCGTCGACCTTGTGGCTGACCAGGGCCACCGGGAACGGCTCGTTGCGCTCACCGCGCTCACGCAGCGCCGCGGGGACCTTCACGCCGGGCTGCCCGCCGGCGCTCGGGTAGCGGCGGGCGATGGCTTCGACGGCGAACAGCGCGTTGCGCGTGCCCTGCTGGTTCATCGCCTCGAAGGGGCCCCGGGGCCAACGCAGCCCGACCCGCGCCGACAGGTCGCAGTCCTCGAGGGTGCAGACCTTTTCGTCAAAGACCAGCTGGGTGGCGATTTGCCAGACCACGCCCCAGAGGCGCTCGGCGACGGCGCTGAACTTCTTGCGGTCGGGGGTGCCCGACAGGTCCCAGTTCTTCTTGGCGTCGACGACGGGCCGGATGAGGTCGCACGGGGCGTAGAACGGACCGAGCTCTTTGCCGAGGGTCGTCGCGGCGTGCAGCGTGATGGGCACGCCGGTCACGTTCATCAGCTCGAAGGGTCCCATGCCGACGCCGAACGAGGCGACCGCGGCGGCTTCGACGGTGGCGATGTCGGCCACGCCTTCGGCGACGATGCGCATCGACTCGTTGAGCCACGGCACGAAGAATCGATTGACGATGAAGCCGGGGGCGTCGCTGGAATCAACCGGTGTCTTGCCGCAGGCCTCCTGGATTTTCCAGGCAGCCGCAAACGACTGCTTCGACGTGGCCTTGCCGGCGATGACCTCGACGAGTCGGTTCTTGGCTGGGTGATAGAAATAGTGCAGGCCGATGACGCGATTCTTGTGCTGGCAAACGCTGGCGACGTCGTCAACGTAGAAGCTGCTGGTGTTGGTGGCCAACAGGGTTTCTTTGTCGAGACGGGCGTCGAGGTCCTTGAACAGGGCCTGCTTGACGCCGAGGTCTTCGAAGACGGCCTCGATGACGAGGGCACAGCCCTTGAGCGCGTCTTTGTCGGGCGAGAACGTCATGCGCCCGAGGATCTCGTCGCGCTTTTCTTTCGCGAAGATCTTGCGGGCCACGCCCTCGTCGAGGGTCTGTTGCACCCGGGCCCGGCCCCGCTCGACGGCGGCGGCGTCGACGTCGACGACGACGGTGTCGAAGCCTTCGGTGGCGTACTTCTGGGCGATGCCGGCGCCCATGTTGCCGGCACCCACGACGCCGATCTTGGTGCCGCCCTTCGAGCCACTCTGCGAGCCACTCTGGGAGGACGGGGTCTTCGTGGGATCCATGATTTTTGCTCCGCGGTTCTGCAGGCCGACCGCGTCGGGACTACACTCGCGGCCCGTGCGTGCAACCGCCCTCGCTGTCGTCGTCATCTCCCTCTTCGGCCTGTGGTCCGGGTCGTCGTTTGCGGCGTCGCGCGGGCGGAACGCCGGTGGCGCCGGTGGTGCAGGCGGCGCGCGGGCCGGCCTGCGGATCCTCGTCACCCCCATCGTCGCCGCCGAGGGCGCCGATTCGTCCGAGGTCGAGCGCAACCGCACGTTGACGCGCTCGGTCGAGACGGCGCTGCGGGCGGCCATCCCCGACGTCGAAATCGTCACCCCCGCGGCCCTCGACGCCGCCATCGAGCTCGAGACGGTGCGCGATTGCGTCGACGCCGAGGTCACCGGCTCGTGCCTGACCGAGCTCGCCGACGCTGTCGATGTCGACTACATCGCCCGGCCCCACCTCGGCCGCGTCGGCGACGAGCTGGTCTTGACCCTGGCCCTGCTCGACGGACACCGCGCCCTCGTCGTCGCCCAGGGCCAGCGACGGGCGCGCGCCGATCGCCCCGCCGACCTGCTCGACGCCATCGACGCCCTCGCCGTCGCCCTCGCCGCTGACGCCAAGCTGGGCGCGGCCGCGAGCAGCACGCGCGGCGGCGGGCTCCCTATGGTGCCCATCGCCGCCAGCGTCGGCGGCGCCGTCGTCGCCGGCGTCGGCGCCACCTTGCTGATCGTGCGCGGCTCCATCGCCGGGCCCTACGACGCCGGCGACCTCGCGCTCGAAGATGCGCGCGGCTACGAAGCCATCAACCGCCCCTTCTTGATCGGCGGCATCGGCGCCGTCGTCGTCGGCACGCTCGTGACCCTGGGCGGCGCCGGCCTGGCGGTGTGGGCCGTGGTCGCGCCCGGAGACGACTCATGAAAGCGCAGCACACCTCCATCGTTGTCGTTGTCGCTGCCGTCGGGCTTGGAGCCGCCGTCGCCGGCGGGGCCTGTGTCACCGGGCCGCGCCCGTGCCGCAGCACCGCGCAGTGCGAGCCCGACGAGGTCTGCGAAATCCCACCAGCCGAGGGCGACGCTGCCGACGGCGACGACGCGGTTGGAGTGTGCGTCGCATCCGGCGTGGTCGCAGAAGGCGAAGGCGAAGGCGGTCCTCCAGCAGAGATCTCGGCCAGCCGCGTCGTCGTCGGTGGCGTCTTTGCCTGCGCCATCGACGTCGACCAGCGCCTGCAGTGCTGGGGCGGCAACAGCCGCGGACAGCTCGGGCGCGTCACCGACGGCAACCGCGACGACGAGCCGGCGCCCATCCCCGGCCTGACCGACGTCGTCGACGTGGACCTCGGCGAATTCCACGGCTGCGCCCTCGCTCGCTTCGACGGTGGCCAGCAGCGCCTGTGGTGCTGGGGCGACCCCAGCGAAGGCAGCCTCGGCGTCGACGGCAACGTCGCGATCGGCGCCCTGGTCGAGCCCGCGCTGCCCCCCGGCGTCGGCACCGACGTGATCGACGTCGGCGCTGACGGCGACAACAACGGCGGCCTGACCTGCGCGGCCACCAGCAGCGCCGTCTTCTGCTTCGGCCCGCATGCGCCCGGCACCGACAATGGGCAGCCGGTCCGCGTGTCGGCCCTCGACGGAG
>JBKJNL010000169.1:0-5902 GCA_046593615.1 Myxococcota bacterium
CTCTCCCCCCCGGCCCCCCTCTCCACAGGATGTGGAGAGGGGGGAGGAGACGAGCTCAGAGGTCGCTGCAGCAGCGGAAGCCTGTCGAGTAGTCCCAGTGGCCGCGGTCGTGGGCGCTGGTGCGGTAGAGGCAGCCTTCGCCGTTTTGGCGCGTGTCGGCGTAGAAGCCGCCGCGGAAGGTGCCGTCTGGATCGTGGGTCCACTCGTGGAGGTTGCCCATCAGATCGAAGTGGGTGCCTTCGTCGTCGACGCAGCCGGCGTTGTCGCCGCTTCGGTCGAGGCTGTCGGCGAGCTGGTTGATGCAGGGGTGGCCGAGCTCGCTCCAGATCCAGCTGTCGCCCGTTCCGAAGTACTCGACGGCGGGGTGGCGGCTGCGGGCGTCGTTGCACACGCCGGGCTGGCGCGTGTTGCCATAGGGGTACGTCGTCGTCGAAGCACCCCGGCAGGCGCGCAGCCACTCGCTGTCGCTGCACAGGCGCTTGCCCGCGGCCTGACAGGCGCCCTCGGCTTCGCGCCCCGAGATGTAGCCCTGCGGAACCGCGCCGCGCGCGCTGCGGGCGATGACGGTGCGCGCGCCGGGGTGATCGAAGGGCGAGAACGCGACGACGCTGCCGCCCGCTTCGAGCTCGAGAAAAGCCTCCCAGCGGTCCATGCAGAACGGGCCCGCCGTGCCTGCGACGGGCGCCATGCCGGGCGGGCAGCCCCCGAGGCCGTCTTCTTCGGCGACGCCGGCGTTGGGCGTCGGCAGGTCGTCGGCGGTGCAGACGCCGTCGTCGGCGCTGTCGCCGTTGCTGCCATCATCGGGCGGCGTGGGTGTCGGCGTCGGCGTGACGTCGTCGTCGTAGCCGACGCCATCGGGCCAACACACCGCGCGCACCGTCGACGGCTCGCCGTGGCGGGCGCGGTCGACGCAGCCGTAGCCGACGCGACACCCCGAGCCCGGGAAGCGCGCGGCATCGCAGCGCGAGACGCACACGCCGTCGTCGCTGTCGCTGCCAGCGCCGTCAGCAGCGGCGGGGTCGTCGACGCAAAACGTCATCGGTGATCCGACGGCGTCTTCGCAGGTGCGCGTGCAGGAGATCGAGCACGTTCCGCCGACGAAGCCCTCGGCCGCCGACAAGCAGAAGCCGCCATCGGCAGCGAGCAGGCAGCCGTCGTCGTCGTCGCAGGCGGCGCCGGTAAATGCGGCAGGCGTCGACTCCTCCGGCGTCGGCTCCGTCGGTGTCGGCTCCTCAGGCGTCGGCTCATCCGGTGCCGGCTCCGTCGGTGTCGGCTCCGTCGGCTCCGTCGGTGTCGGCTCGGTCGGCTCGGTCGGCTCTTCGGGCGGACCCGCCTCGGTCGCGCGATCGTCGAGGGGGCGGCGTTCGACGGACACCTCCACCGGCCTGGCGCAGGCGGTGACGAGCAGCAGGAGGGTCATCGCGATGTTGTGCACAAGTGGTCACGATATCGCATTCGTCGTCGCCGGCATCGGGCGAACGACTGACACGACACTCGGTGGACACCCCCGGCAGGCTGCCCTATCCGGCGACCCTCTCAAGGAGCTCCTCATGTTGCGCTTGTCGTTGGCCGCGTTGGCCCTGGTCGTCCCGATGTTCCTCTCCACCGCCTCCTACGCCCAGGGCGAAGGCGAGGGCGAGGGTGAAGGCGAAGGCGAGGGTGAAGGCGAAGGCGAGGGCGAAGGCGGCTGCGGAGACCTGACCATCCAGGGCGAATGCGTCGGCGACGTCGCCCGCTTCTGCGCCAACGAGACGGTCGTCGAAAAGGACTGCACGGAAGCCCGCGCCGACGCCACCTGCGCGATCTTCAGCGCCGCGTACGGCGCCGACTGCGGCGTCCCCGCTGCCACCGCCTGCCTCGACGACAACGGCACGTTCCTCTGCATCGGCACCCAGCCCGGCTGCTTGACCAACGCCGGCATCACCGCTGGTACTTGCATCGAGAACGCGGGCACCTGCGGCGCCGCCGACGAAGGCACCTGCGTCGGAACGCAGATCATCCTGGCCTGCGGCGCGATCCTCGATGAGGCCGCCACCGACGGCCAGCCGATCCTGCAGGACTGCGCCGGCGTCGCCGGCTCGACCTGCACCAGCGGCGTTGGCTGCGTCATTCCCGCGGGCCAGGCTTGCGTCGCAGGCAGCGTCTGTGCCGACACCAACGATGTCTGCCCGCCGAGCGGCGTGTGCGACGGCAGCAACGCTGCCGAAGGCGAAGGCGAACCCAACGAAGGCGAAGGCGAAGGCAACGAAGGGGAAGGCGAAGGCGGCGAAGGCGAAGGCGAAGGCGGCGGAGACGGCGGCGGCTGCTGCAACCTCACCGGCGCCGCGCCGGCGTCGACCGCGGGCCTGCTCGTCGTGCTGGCGCTCCTGCGCCGCCGTCGTCGCTGAGTCGCGCATCGCGCTCCGCGCGCGGCCATCGAGCGCGCGCGGGCACCGGGGGCCTTTCGATCAGATGATCGAGAGGCCCTCGCCTTTTGTGGCGTTGTTGTAGAACCACGCCCATGGCGCGCATCGACAGTTTCTTGCGTCTCGTCGTCGAGCAGCGAGCCAGCGACCTGCACTTCACCGCCGGCGCGGTGCCGCTCATCCGCCACCATGGCGAGCTGGTGCCGCTGCCGTTTCGGGCCTTGAGCGAGGCCGAAGCGCGCAAGTTCCTCGCCGAGATGTTGACCCCCGACGAGCGCGACAAGCTCGAGACCGAGCAAGAGCTCGACCTGCTCTACTCGCTGCCGGGCGTCGGCCGCTTCCGCGCCAACCTGTTCATGCAGAGCTCGGGCTGGGGGGCGGCTTTTCGCATCATCCCCGACCGCCCGCCGCAGCTCGAAGACCTCGGCTTTCCGTCGTCGGTGCGGGGTCTGTGCGCGCTCTCCAACGGGCTGGTGCTCATTGGCGGCCCCACCGGCTCGGGCAAGACGACGACGCTGGCGGCCATCGTCAACGAGATCAACAAGACGCAGAAGAAGCACATCGTCACCGTCGAAGACCCCATCGAATTCCTGCACGAGCCCTTGAGCTCGGCCATCACGCAGCGGCAGGTCGGCGCCCACATCGACTCGTTCGCCGAAGCCCTGCGCAGCGCCTTGCGCGAGAGCCCCGACGTGCTCGTGGTCGGCGAGCTGCGCGACGCCGAGACCCTGACCCTCGCCGTGCAGGCCGCCGAAACCGGCGTGTTGGTGTTCGGCACCTTGCACACGTCGTCGGCGGCCAAGACCCTGACCCGCGTGCTCGACATGGCGCCCGAAGAGATCCGCGAGCAGCTGCGCAGCTCGCTGTCGGTGCTGTTGAAGGGCGTCGTCGTCGCCCAACACCTCTTGCGCCGCAGCGGCGGTGACGGGCGCATCGCGGCCATCGAGGTGCTGCTGAACAACCCCGCGGTGGCCAGCATGATCCGCGACAACAAGGTGCCGCAGATCGACTCGTACCTGCAGAGCATCTCGCTCGACAGCGGCATGCAGGGCCTCGAAGGTTGCCTGCTGCGCTACATCCGAGACGGCCTGATCGACCTCGAAGAGGCCTGTCGTTTGTCGATGGCGCCCGAGGTCTTGAAGAAAGAGGCGGCGACGCTGCTGCAGGAGTCGGCTTGAACCGCGAACAGTGCCTCGCGCTCGAGCAGCAAGGGCAGCTCGACGTCGCCTACAAGGCCTATCTGCAGCACGGCCACGTCGACGACGCCGCCCGCATGCTCATCGGCCACGGCCGCGCCTCCGACGCCGCCGACCTGTTGTTGTCGCAGGTGGCCAAGCTGCCGCAGCCCCTCGACGCCACCGCGCGCCAGCGGGCCGTGCGCGCCGCGCGCCTGTTCGAAGACCACGGCAAGCCCGCCCGCGCCCTCGAGGTGCTGGCCTGGCTGCGCGACGCCGACGAGCTCGGCCAGACCGCGGTGCGCATCGCCGAGCTCGGCTTGCACCACGAAGCCGGCGTCGCCGTCGCCCGCTACGGCGACCCGAAAAAGGCGCCGTCGTTGTTGATGCGCACGGCGAAGTCCGACCCGCGCCACGCCGCTGCCTGTGTCGAGCTCATCCGGGCTCTGGTGCGCGGTGCGCCGCTCAGCATGCAGGTCGACCGCTGGTTCGCCGACTTCATCCGCAAGGGTCCCGGCAGCGACGAAGAAGCCGATGCGTTCTACGCGCTGGCCGCGCTGTACGTGAAGCAGAAGCTCCCCGAGAACGCCGCCGAGGTGCTCGGGCGCTTGATCGAAAAGAAGCCGACCTACAAAGACGCGGTGGCGCAGAAAAAGAAGCTCGAAGCAGCCATGCTCGGCAGCTCCGACGACCTCGCCAAGGTGCTCAACGAAGACGCCGCCTTTGAAGCCGCCGAAAAAGCCTGGGACAAAGCCAAGCGCCCGCAGACGAGCGACATGGCGCTGAGCGCGATTCCCATCGAGGGGCCGTCGCTGGCTGCCGTTGCTGCGGTTGCGGTTGCTGCCGCCAATGCCGCTGCCGCAGCGGCGATCGCCGACGAGCCCGAGGCGATGCAGACCCTGAGCTTCGCGCCCGGGGTCACGGTGTCGAAGCGTTACAAGATCATCGACGTCGTCGGCAAAGGCGGCATGTCGATCGTCTACAAGGCCCACGACATCGAGCTCAACGAGACCGTGGCTCTGAAGCTCTTCACGCAGCCGACCAACGAAGAAGCCATCGAGCGCTTCAAGCAAGAGATCAAGCTCGCGCGCCAGCTCATCCACGAGAACATCATCCGGGTCTACGACCTCGGCACCACGCTGGGGGCGCGCTACCTGACGATGGAGCTGCTCGAAGGCGAAGACCTGCACGCCAAGATGACCCGGGGCATCTCGCTGCGCGACGGCTGCAACCTGCTGGCTCAGGCCTGCGCCGGCCTCGAGGTGGCCCACCAGCTCGGCGTCGTGCACCGGGACATCAAGCCCGAGAACCTGTTCGTGACGTCGCCGCCCAGCGAAAACGCCATCGTCCACAACATCGCCAACGCCGTCGTCAAGGTGATGGATTTCGGCATCGCCAAGAGCAGCAAGCAGCAGGGGCTGACCCTGGCCGGCATGGTGGTCGGCACCCCCGAGTACATGGCGCCCGAGCAGGCCCACGGCCACATGCAGGTGACCCACGCCGCCGACCTCTACTCGATCGGCATCATCCTCTACGCATTGGCAACCGGACAGTTGCCCTTTCGCCACGCCGAGCTGGTGCCCTTGTTGATGCTGCACGTGCAGCAGCCGCCCGAGCCGCCGCGCAAGAAGAACCCGGGCTGTCCCGTCGAGGTCGAGCGGCTCGTGCTCGAGCTGCTCGCCAAGCGCGCCGAAGACCGCCCGAAGTCGGCCAAAGAGGTCGAGCACCGCCTGCGCGACCTGCGCGCCCGTGGTGTCGTGTGAGCGTCAGCGATGGGTGACGCGATCATCATCCTGGCCGTGTTCTCGGTGCCCTTGACCGCGATCATCTCGTCGGTGTGGCTCAAGGGAAAGAAGCTCGACGCCGAGAACGGCGGCACGAAGCTGCGCGAGGCCCTCGACGTCGTGAAGGGCGACAACGCCGACCTCAAGCGCCGCATCGAAGTGCTCGAGAGCATCGCCATCGACAGCCGTGACATCGAGCGGGGGGCCATCGAGAGCAACCGGCGGGACGGCATCGCCGGCAGCCGCACGCTCGAAGAGATGGAGCGCGAGCGCGAGCAGCAGCAGCAGTTGCCGTCGTCGTCGATCCGCCGCTGAGCACGGCGTCTCGGATGAAGTGCCTCACGACGAACCAACGCCCTCTCGCCTTTGCGATGCGCCCCCGTCCTCTGCGACCGTCCGCCCCCATGAAGCACGTCCTCCTCTCGTCCCTCGCTGTCGTCGTCGTCGCCCTCACCGCGGGCTGCGGTCCCCCGCAGGGCTGCGACTTCCGCGAGGGCAGCCTCAACGGCCCCGAAGACCGCTGCCAGGAGCGCGGTGG
>JBKJNL010000267.1:0-4628 GCA_046593615.1 Myxococcota bacterium
CACCCAGCGGGCACGGTAGCTGTCGACAACGAATTCAATCTCTGCGCTCGTCGTCGTGGGCTCGGTCGTGAGCAGAAGCCACTCGACCGGCTCTTCTCCGTCTGGATAATCGACCTCGATGACGTGAACCGCGTTCAGAGACAGGAACTCAGTGACGTCGCTGCCGCTTCGCTTGGGTCGACGGACTTGGACGGGGCAGGCCGCGATGGCGAGCTTGGTCTGTCGGCCATCGCGGGACTGGTAGCTCGACTTCCGGTTCTCCCTGACGACGCGGCGAGAGAGCACGACGTCACGAAAAATCGTCCGAGGCTGCTCGCGCATGTGCGCCAGGATGTTCTCGACGCCGTCGTCGACGTTGACCTTTCGATACGACTGAGCACGAACGATGAAATGCATGCTGCGCGTGCATCGCTGATCCAGGCTCTCGTAGATGTCGGCTTCGCGGTCCTCGACGTGGATCAGCGTCGTTCCGGTCACTTGGGCCTCGGCATCGATCGACTGCGTCAGCCAGCGCTGTGATTCAAGGTCGTCTTCAGTCACCCGCTCTTCCGTCGAGCGACGGCCCTTTTTGATGTGTCGGGTCCAAGTCTTGAGCGCGAGCACACCCAGCGGTTCGCGGCTTCCGTCGGCGGAAACGGCCAGCGAAAAGTGGCCCCAGAACTGACCATTGAGGCCGATGCCATCACGCGGAACCTTGCCGGTCGGCGCGAATTTCGTTGTGTCGTGGACGACGAGAACGCGTTGGTGGCGCTGGACGCGGGCGGCGGTGGCCAGGATGTGGGGCCGAAGAATGGCCTCGGGCATCACCGCTGGATTGCTGAGAAGTCTGTAGCTGCCCTCCAGCGCGGCCCCGTCGCCGAGCGCTTCGGGAAAGCTCAGGCTCTGGGTCCCGGGCGAGCGCCTGAACGGTGAAGAGCAACCGCGCATCGAGCCGCTCGTCGCCCAGGTCAGTTCCCAAGAACTCATCGTCGATCGTCGCCATCCTCGGCTTGGATCACACTGGAAAGATGTGCGGAAGGATCAGCCGCAGCGGCCGCGTCGATCGGGGTGTGACGACGTCAGAGCCGCGCCCGCGGAAGAGGGGGTGGGGGGAGATGGCTGTGTCCCGGCGGCCGTGATGATCGGGCTGCCGGCTGCGTCTTCCGGCTGGCAGGATGAGAGCCACACCCAATCAATCGCCGTGATTCGCGCGCCGTGGTTCGCGCGCCGTGATTCGCGCGGTGAATCACGGCGTGAATCGATCGGGCTGAGCTGCCGTCTGGCGCATCTCGCGATACCGCGGAGGTGCTCGATGTTTTGCTGCTCCCGTTCGCGCCTGCGCCGTCCCACCACCCGCTGACGACGTCGATCAGACGTCTCCACGAATCGGCTCATCGCTGGTTCGGTGCCTGTGCTCGATCCGCTCTCCCCCAACCGCGCCGTCTCGCCTCTTTCTGGGGGCGGGCAGGCGTCGGCCCTTCTCAGGTGATGTCCCGATGAACGCTCCGTTGCCGGTGCGTCCGGCGCGCGCGCGCGCCGAGACGTTGAAGAAGAAAAAGAAGGAGGCCCGCGAGGCGTCGGCGCGGCGCCGCGTTGAGGCCGAAGCCGCGGTCGCTGCTGCGTTGCGCCGGGGGCGGCTGTCGTTCGCCGAGCGGCTCGGCGCAGCCGTTGAATCTGCGAAGTTCGACGGCGACCTCGACGCCTGGGACGCCGTGGGCTTCACGGTCCGCCGACACGACACCGCGAAGCGCGCGCGCATCGTGGGTTTCGTCGCCGCCGTCGAAGCCATCAGCCCCGGCCTGTGCCTGGTGCCGTACGGCCGCCACCGCGTGCTCGGGCAGGCCGTCGTCAACATGGCCGTGATCGCCGACCGGCTGTTGCGCCCGGTGACGTCGTGGCAGCCGCGATCGCGCTCGCAGGTGCGCCGCTGGGACGAGCTCGTGGCCCACGTCTGCTGCGCCTATCCGCAGCCGCCCGTGCTCGAGAGCGCGTTCCTGCAGCCGAACCTCAGCGACGAGCTGCGCGCCGTCGCGCCCTTCATCGGCCTCGGCGGTTCGTGGCGCGAGGCCGGCCTGCCGACCCCCATCACCCGGGCCGTGGCCCACCGGTTGTCGACGTCAAAAGAGCGCTGGGGCTCGCTCACCATCGCCGTGCGGCAGGCCCAGGCCGTCGTCGCCGGCGTCGGGCCGGCGCACCGCCGCGCGCTGTTGCGCTGCCGCCCATCGTGGTGCTTCGACGCCGCCAAAGAAGAACTGTGGCTCTCGGTGCTCGGCTGGCTCGGTCGCAACCCCGGCGTGACCGCCGACGACGTGCACGCCATCTTTGTCGCGCTCGACGACGTCGACGCCGCCTTTTCGCTGCGGGGGCGGACGGCGACGTCGTTGTGCAGCTGGGCCCGCGATCGGCTGCGGCAGGTGCAGCTGCGCGAGAAGGGGCGCGTCGACGTCGGTCCCCTGCCCCGCTGTTCGATCGACGGCGGCCGCTACGTGCTGACCCGGGAGGTCGATCGCCTGGCCCGTGTGTTCTCGCTGGAGCAGATCGTCGACGGCGCCGCCCTCGTCGACGAAGGCCTCGCCATGCGCCACTGCGTCGGCACCTACGCCGACGAGGCGAAAGCGGGCGGCACCGCGATTTTCTCGATGCGCGTCGCCCGCTTCGGCGAAGCCCCGCGCCGGGCGCTGACCATCGAGGTCGACACCACGCAGAACACCATCGAGCAGGTGCGCGGCAAGACCAACCGCAGCGCCGACGCCGACGAACGCACCATCGTCGCCTGCTGGGCCCGCGAGCGGCACCTCAAGATCGACGAGCACGCGATGTGAGCCCTGACCGTCGTCGCGTTTGTTCGAGAGGTGCACGTCGCCGCGGGAGCCGAAGTCGCGGTCGTCGTCGCTCAGCCCGGTGGCCACGAAAGAGGCCGACCACCCAACACATGCAGATGCATATGCAACACCGACTGACCGCCGTCATCACCGTTGTTCATGACCACGCGGTAGCCGCTGCCGGCGATGCCCTTGAGCTCGGCCACCTTGCGGGCGACCGACAGGATGCGCCCGAGCACCTTTTCGTGGCTCTCGTCGACGTGATTGAGGTTCACGATCTCGGTCTTGGGGATGATCACCACGTGCACCGGCGCCTGCGGGGTGATGTCGTCAAAAGCGAGGACGAGGTCGTCTTCGTAGACCTTGTTGCACGGAATTTCACCGGTCAATATTTTTCCAAAAATCGTGGTCATCCATCACCTCGTGAAGCAGCAGGGTTCGCGAACGGTACGAACAGCGCGCGGGCCAGCCGGATGATGGTGGCCTCGTCATAGGCGCGCCCCACCAGCTGCATGCCGATGGGCAGCGCCGAGCCAGACGACGACGACGAACGAGACGACACGGGCACGCTCAGGGCGGGCAGGCCCGCCAGGCTGGCCGGCAGCGTGAAGAGGTCGCCCAGGTACATCGCCAGCGGATCGCGCGTCTTTTCGCCCAACAAGAACGGCGGTGTCGGCGTCGTCGGCAGCAGCACCGCGTCGCAGCTGGCGAACGCGCGCTCGAAGCCGCGGGCGATGAGGGTCCGGACCCGCTGCGCCTGCTCCATGTACGCGTCGTAGAAGCCGGCCGAGAGCACATAGGCGCCGAGCAAGAGGCGCCGCTGCACCTCTTTGCCAAACAGCGCCCGCGTCGATTCGTAGAGCGCGTCGAGGTTGGCGCCGGCCGCGGCGGGGCGCGGTCCGTAGCGGACGCCGTCGTAGCGGGCCAGGTTCGACGAGGCCTCGGCCGTGGCGATGACGTAGTAGGCGGCCACCGCGTGCTCGGCGGACGGCAGCGTGACGTCGACGACGACGGCGCCGCGGGCGCGCAAGCGGGCTTCGCTGTCTGCCAGGCCGGCGGCGACGGCGGGGTCGATGCCGCCGCTGGCGCCATCGAGCAGCGAGCGGGGCACGCCGACCCGCACCCCCCGGACATCGTCGCCGTCGAGCGACGGCAGGGGCACAGCGCTCGAGGTCGGGTCACGCTCATCGACGCCGCACACAGAAGCAAGCAAGAGGGCCGCGCCGTCGACGTCGTCGGCCAGCACGCCGACCTGATCGAGCGACGACGAAAACGCGACGACGCCGAAGCGCGAGACGCGGCCGTAGGTGGGCTTGATGCCGACGACGCCGCAAAAGGCCGCGGGCTGCCGCACCGATCCGCCGGTGTCGGTGCCGAGGGCGCCGCCGACGAAGCCGGCGGCCACCGCGGCGGCCGATCCGCCCGACGACCCGCCGGGCGTGCGCCGCGCATCCCAGGGGTTCGTCGTCGTCGCATAGGCGCTGTTCTCGGTGGAGCTGCCCATGCCGAATTCGTCGAGGTTGGTCTTGCCGATGACGACGGCGCCGGCCTCGCGCAGCTTGCGCACGCACGTCGCGTCGTAAGGCGGGCGCCAACCCTCGAGCACCTTGCTGGCCGCCGTCGTCGGCAGGCCGACAGCGCAGAGGTTGTCCTTCACGGCGATGGGCAGGCCGTCGAGGGGCGAGAGCGCGCGGCCGGCGGCCCGGCGCGCATCGCTGGCCCGGGCCGCCGCCCGCGCGCCATCTTTGTCGACGACGAGGAACGAGCGCATCGCCGCCGGTGATGGCGTGGTGCGCTCGTTCCTCGTCGTCGACAAAGATGGCGCGC
>JBKJNL010000319.1:0-6616 GCA_046593615.1 Myxococcota bacterium
GGTCGCAGCCGCCGGCGAGGGCGCCGGCGAGGGCGACGACGACGACGGAGACGACGACGACGACGGAGCGGACGCGATGACCCTGCATGTCTGAGGTCTGACATGTGCGACCGATCGCGGCCAGCGCCGCCGGCGCCCGGGGCGTTCAGAGATCCGCGTGAAAAAGCCAGTGATGCCCGACACGGGGCAGTCCAGGCCCGCTTTCGACGCCGACGACGTCGCCTCGCTAGGTTCGCGCATCCCGCCGAGGAGGTGGCATGCAACGTTCACTTTTGGGTCTGGCTCTCGTGTGCGCGCTCCCGGCGAGCGCCTTCCAGACCGCGCCTGCGTCGCCGAATTCGCTGACGCCTCTTTCGCCGTTTTCTTCTGCGCCGCTGTCGACACCGTCGCCGACCCCGCAGCAGCGCATCACCCGCACCACGCGGCTCATCGCCGGTCACGTCCTCGTCAAGCCCGACGCTGTTGATGGTGCGCGCGACGGTGCTGTTGACGGGGCGGCACTCGCGACCCGCCTCGGCCAGCAGCTGCACACCCGCGTCGTGTTCCAGCGCAAGCTCGTGCTCGGCTGGGTGCTGCTCGACGCCGTCGATGTCGACGACGAAGCCGCCACCCTCGCCCTCGTCGCCGCCGTCGAGCGGCTGCCGGGCGTGCAAGCCGCCGCCGCCGAATGGGTGATGCGCCCGTTCGCGACGCCCGCCGATCCGTTCTTCGAGTTCATGTGGCACCTCGACGCCATCGGCGCCCGCGAGGCCTGGGACATCACCGAGGGCAGCACCGGCAACCGCGTCGGCGTCGTCGACACCGGCACGGCGTTCTCGCACGAAGATCTGCAGGGCAAGCGCGGCGCCGAGTTCGACTTCATCAGCGACGACTTCCAGTCCGCCGACGGCGGCGGCCGCGACACCGACGCCACCGACCCCGGCGACGCCGCCGACTGCGACGGCGACGGCCAGCTCGACTCCGGCTCGAGCTTCCACGGCACGCATGTGGCCGGCACCATCCTCGCCAGCGGCGACAACGGCACCGGCGTCACCGGCATCAACTGGAACGCCCGCGTCGTCACCGGCCGCGCCCTCGGCCGCTGCGGCGGCACCACCGTCGACATCGACGAGGCCGTCGCCTGGATGGCCGGCTTCCGCATCGACGGCGTGCCCGACCTCGCCGCCGCCGAGCGCCCCCGCGTCGTCAACCTCTCGCTCGGCGCCACCGGCGCGCCCTGCGACGGCTTCACCAACGACGTGTGGAACCAGGTCACCGCCCGCGGCGTCGTCATCGTTGTCGCCTCCGGCAACGACAGCTCGCCCGGCAACATCGTCGCCGTCGCCTCGCCCGCCAACTGCCCGGCCAGCCTGGCCGTCGCGGCCTTTGGCCCGCGAAACGGCAACCAGCTCGCGCCCTATTCAAACTTCGGCGCCGAGATCGACATCGTCGCGCCGGGCGGCGACCAGAGCAGCGGCAACTTCGAAGACGGTGTGTTGTCGTCGATCGACGCCAGCATCTCGCCCTTCCAGGATGGCCAGCCCTACACGTTCTACGAGGGCACCTCGATGGCAGCACCCCACGTCGCCGGCGTCATCTCGCTGATGCTCGACGCCAACCCCGGCCTCACGGTCGTCGACGTCGGCAGCCTGTTGAAGAGCAACTCGGGCAGCTGCACCGGCTGCCAGGGCAAGCCCGCGCTGCGCGCCGACCTCGCCGTCGCCGCCGCCGCGGGCACGACCATCAGCACCGACCCCGGTGACTCGTGCGCGGGCACGCAGTTCTGCAGCAGCGGCCAGGTCTGCGCCAACGTCGCCGCAGCCGACGTCTGCCTCGTCTCGTGCGACGCCGACGGCGACTGTGGCGGCGACCAACGCTGCGCGGCTCTCGCTGGCGGCGCGGGCGGCTGCGTCGACGACAGCGGCGCGGTCCCTGGCGGCGAAGGCGAAGGCGAACCCGGCGAGGGCTTCCTCGGCGAATGCGACATCCGCCGCGGCAACCTCGACTGCGACATCGGCCGGCATTGCGACGAAGACGACGGCGTCGGCAGCTGCAAAGATGGCGAAGGCGCCACCGCGCTTGGTGCGCTGTGCGCCGACAACGACGACTGCTCGACGGGCCTGTGCAACCGCGGCGTGTGCACGCGCACCTGCGAAGACCTGTGCTTCGCCGGCTACTCCTGCTCCGACGAAGACGACTCCGGCGTGCCCGGTGGCTTGTGCGTCGCCGACAGCTGCCTCGAAGACACCGGCATCTGCGCCAACGGCTTCTCGTGCAGCTACTCGAGCGAGCAGCGCTACGTGTGCGCCACCGGTCCCTCGAACTACGACAACGGTTGTGGCGCGCAGCCGGCGGCCTGGGCGCCGATCCCCGCGGCCGCGGCCCTGCTGGCGCTGCTGCGACGCCGTCGGCACACCGCACGCTGAGAGCGTCGCCGGCCCTCCGCTGCGTCGCGGAGGGGCCGCCGTTCTCGCACGTGTTGACGCAGACGTTGCCGCAGACGTTGCCGCAGACGACGACACCGATGGCTGCTATGCGGCCCCCATGTTTGGCTTTGGCAAAAAGAATTCCGATCTCGATAAACGCCTCGCCGAGAAGCAGGCGGCCGTGCTCGCCGCGCTGAACGCGCTGCCCTGCCCCGGCATCTGCGACCACCTCGTCGACGACCGCATCCTCGAAGCCATCAGCGCCGGCAAAGACGAAGACGGCAACGGCCGCGTCATCGTTGAGTTGGTGCTGCCGACCATGGCCCTCAAGGGCCGCGCAGCGCTCGAAGCCAGCGTCGTCACAGCCGTGCAGGGCGTGCTCGGCGCCGAGGTGCCGGTGCACCTCGAGGTCACCTCCGAGGTGAAGCCCGTCGTTCATCAAGAGGCCGGCAAGAACACCTTGCCCGGCATCCAGAACGTCATCCTCGTGGCCTCGGGCAAAGGCGGCGTCGGCAAGAGCACTGTCGCCAGCAACCTCGCCGTCGCGCTGGCCCAGCTCGGCTGCAAGGTCGGCCTGCTCGACGCCGACATCTATGGCCCCTCGGCCCCCACGATGTTCGGCATCGCCGACGGCACGCGGCCCGGCACCGTGCCATCGGCGGACCCGAACCGCCCGCTGCTGGCGCCCCTCGAGCGCCACGGCGTCAAGCTGATGAGCATCGGGTTCCTCGTCGACATGTCGACGCCGATGGTCTGGCGCGGACCGATGATCGCCTCGGCCGCCATGCAGCTCTTCAAAGACGTGATGTGGGGCGAGCTCGACTACCTCGTCGTCGACATGCCCCCCGGCACCGGCGACGTGCAGCTGACCATCTCGCAGCAGGTCGTCGTCGCCGGCAGCGTCATCGTCTCAACGCCGCAAGACGTGGCGCTCGCCGACGTCATCCGCGCAAAGGCGATGTTCGACAAGGTGGCCATCCCCTGCCTCGGCGTCGTCGAGAACATGAGCTACTTCATCTGCGACGGCTGCTCGAAGCGCCACGAAATCTTCTTTCACGGTGGGGCAAAGGCGGCCGCCGAGCGCATGCGGGTGCCGTTCCTCGGCGAAATCCCCATCGAAGCCGGCATCGTCGACGGCGGCGACCACGGCGTGCCCGTGGTGCAGAAGCACCCGGAGTCGCAGTCGGCCAAAGCGTTCCTCGACGTGGCCCGCGAGGTCGCGACGTCGCTGGCCAAGATGGCCTTTGACAACCCCGAGGCCCTCGGCGGCCCGACCATCAGCATCACCGGCGGCAGCCTGCGCGGTGGCGAGACCAAGAAGCCCAAGAAGGGTCTGCCAGTTGTCAGCTGAGCGCGCGCTGGCGGTGACCGTGGGTCGTGCCGGCCGGGTCGCCCGCTGAAGCGCTGATGCTGCGCGCGCTCACCCGACCCGTGGCCGCCGTGGCCGCCGTGGCCGCCGCCAGCGTCGTCGTCGTCGGTCTGCTGTTGCTGCTGGCGTTTCGCCTGCTCGGCGAGCGCTCGCTGCTGTTGATCCTCGTCGGCGGGATGCCGCCCGCCCTCGTGCAGCTGGCGATGACCGCCGCCGTCGTCGTGGTCGCGGTGTTGGGCGGGTCGTTGGTCGGCCGACGACATCGCCTGCTGTCCGGCGTCGTGGTCGTCGCCGTCGTCATCACGGTGGCCGTGCTGCTGACGCCGTCATCGTCTGTTGGCTCACGCCTCGTGGAGAGCAGCGCCGCAGCGGAGCGAACCACGCTGCGCGTCGCGGCCTGGAACATCGCCAAGGGCACCTTTGGCCTCGAAGACGTCGCCCGCGGCATCGACGCCCTCGACGCCGACGTCGTCTGCCTCTCCGAGGCCGGCAGCTACCACTGGCTCACCGACGTCGACAGCGCGCGGCTGCCCTCCTTGCTCGAGGATCGCTTCACCCTGGTCGGCACCAGCGAGGTGCGGGCCCTGGTGCGCCGCGGTGTCACCGTCTTGTCGACGACCGAGCACCCGTTGCCGCCGGGCCCTGCGTCGCGCCCGCTGCTGGTCCTGCAGGTGCAGAAATCGTCACTCCCGTCTGGCGTCGACGTCCGCGCCGACGTCGACGCCGGCGTCGTCTCCGTCGCCTGCCTGCACCTGATGCCCAAGCTGCTGTTCCAGTCGAGCTCTGTCGATCGCGGCGCCGCCGAAAACGGCAGCTGGCCCGAGATCGCCGCCGCCGCCTGGCAGCAAGGACGCCAGCTGCGCGACGTCGTCAAAGCCCTGCCCCGGCCCCTCGTCGTCGGCGGCGACTTCAACAACGTCGCCCACGGCGCCATCGTCGGCGGCCTCGTCGAGCTCGGGCTGCGCGACGCCTTGCGCGACGCCTGGGGCGTCGACTGGGGGGACGGTGGCGCCGGACCGTTCACCACCACATTCAGCGATGCGTTGCGCGGAAAACGCATCGACCACCTGCTGGTGTCCGACGACGTCGGCACCCGCGACGCCCACGTCGTCGACCTCGGCGGCAGCGACCACCGGCCGGTCGTCGTCGAGCTTGTCGCTCGTTGATCACGCGCGACGCGGCCAACGAGCGCTGACAGCCCGCCGTCGTGCTGGTACCCCGGCGGCATGGCCTCGAACCTCCCGCCGTCGTCGTCGCGCCCTTCGCAGCGCTCGTGGTCCTCGCTGCTCGGCACCGGGGTGCTCGTGGCCCTGGTGGCGGTGCTCGTCTTTGTCGCCCTGCAGCGCTTCGGCTTCATCGGCGGCACGCCGATCCAGACCCAGGTCGCGGCCAAGGTCACGAGCGCCTACCCGACCAAGAAGCCGAACCAGAAGAACATCAAGGCCTACGTCGACGAAGACGATCCCTCGATCACCGTCGACGACATCGAGCCGTCGAAGTGGAAGATCGTCGACATCCACGAGCACGCCCAGGACGAGCTTGAGGCCACGCGCCTGCTCTCGGCGATGGACAAGCTCGGCGTGCAGCGCACCTGCCTGCAGGCCGCGACGATCTACACGTTCACGCTCAACAACAAGTACGGCTTCGAGCAATACCAAGAGAACAACAAAGCGATCATCGACATCAAAAAGAAGTGGCCTGACCGCTTCTGCGCTTTCGTCACCTTCGACCCCGCCGCCGAAGGGCACCTGCAGCTCGTGAAAGACGCGGTCGCCGCCGGCGCCGACGGCGTCAAGCTCTACCTCGGCCACGGCGCCGCCACCGGCAAGGGCCCCTTCCATGTCATGCCCATCGACGATCCGCGGCTCGAGCCCTTCTGGGCCTGGGCCGAAGAGGTCCAGCTGCCGGTGTTGATGCACGTCAACCTGATCAAATACTGGGACGAGACGGTTTCCCTGCTCGAGAAGCATCCGAATCTGCGCCTGTGCCTGCCCCACTTTGGACTTCACAAGAACACCGACTCACGCCTCAACCGTCTCGGCTGGCTGTTTGACCGCTATCCCAATGTGTACAGCGATATGTCGTATGGTTACTACACGTTCCAGATCGAGGGCTTCGAGAGCCTCTCGAAATACCGCTCGCGCAGCCGCGCGTTTTTGCAGCGCTACGCCCACCGCTTGATGTTCGCCTCCGACATGGTGCTCGAAGAGACCAAGAAGGAGGACTACATTGTCCACACGCTCCGCAGCTATCGACAATGGAATGAAGCGGCCAAAATCCGCCTTTATCTTGTCCCCTCAAAGCTCATGCACGGCATGGACCTCGACGACGCCAGCCTGACAAAGATGTACGAAGAAGCACCTCGGGGCTTTCTCTTGACCGATGCCAGCGGCGCGCTGCCCGATCGCACCAGAGACCCCAAGGTCGTCACCACGATCCACACGCTGCCGCCGATCGATCCCGAGTCGATTCCAGATGACACCCAATACGTGCCCCGCCGCGACGGCCCGGTCTGGGCAAAAGCGTCGACGCTGGCCCGCGCCGCGAAGCTCGCTCCCGCCGACGGCACCTCAGGCGAAGGCAAGGGCGAGACCGCCGGCGGCGGCGGCGAAGGCCCCGAAGACCGCGACGGACATGGAGCGGGCGAGCACGATGACGGCGTCAACGATGGCGTCAACGACGAAGGCGAATGCCCCTGAGGCCGTGAGGCCCCACGACTGCGACAATCAAGCCGACGTCAGCGACAACGACGACGACGCAGCACCACCAAGGCTGCCAGGCCGAGCGACGCCTGCGACGCCGAGCCGCCGCAGCAGCTGCCGTCCGGCGGAGGCGGCTCTCC
>JBKJNL010000445.1:0-22709 GCA_046593615.1 Myxococcota bacterium
GACGACGGCGACTGCGCCACCGCCGTCTGCGAGGGCGCGGTCTGCGCCTGCGCGGCGGCCGCCGATTGCGCCGCCGGTGAGGTCTGCGACGCCAACGAGACGCCGAACGCCTGCGAAGCCGAAAACGCCTGCGGCAACGGCAACGTCGAAGGTGCCGAAGCCTGCGACGACGGCAACGCCGCCGACCGCGACGGCTGCTCGGCGCTGTGTCTCGTCGAAAACGGCGGCCTGTGCGTCGACGCCGCCGACTGCGCCTCGGGCACCTGCGACGCCGGCACCTGCGCCTGCGTTGACGACGCCGACTGCGGAACAGGCGAGGTCTGCGATCCGACCGCCGGCGTGTGCGAGGTCGCCAACACCTGCGGCAACGGCGTCGTCGAAGCCGAAGAAGCCTGCGACCTCGGCGCGGCCGCCGACACGCCGACCTGCGCCGCCGACTGCCGCCTCCCCGACGGCGTGGCCTGCGTCGACGACGGCGCTTGCTCGAGCGGGCTGTGCAACAGCGCGACCGGCGTCTGCGCCGCTGACGGCGGCTGCGGCAACGGCTCCATCGACGACGGCGAATCCTGCGACGATGGCGACGTCGACGGCGGCGACGGCTGCTCGGCGGCCTGCGCCGAGGAGCTGGGCTTCGACTGCAACGGCGCTCCCTCGGTGTGCGCCAGCGCGTGCGGCGACGGCACCGTGGCCAGCGACGAAGGTTGCGACGACGACAACGTCGCCGATGGCGACGGCTGCTCGGCGACGTGCGCGGTCGAAGGGGCCGGCGAAGGCGAGGGCGAAGGCGGTGAAGGCGAAGGCGGTGAAGGCGAAGGCGAAGCTCCCGGCGAAGGCGAAGGCGAAGGCGGCGTCGAGGGTGGCGGCTGCGGCGGCTGCGGCCAGGGTGGCGCTTCTTTCGGCGCTTCTCTCGGCGCTCCCGTGGCACTGCTCGGGCTGCTGCGTCGTCGGCGTCGTTTGAGCGTCGTCTGAGCTGAGCGTCGTCTGAGCGTCGGCCGAGCCGCCAGGTGCTTCGGCTGACGCCCGCGCCAGCGCGCTGCTGCGGGCGCGCTACGGTCGGGTTGTGAGCCCCTCCGTGGTCGCCCTGGTTCTGCGCTTCGTCCTCGGCTGCACGTTTCTCGGCCACGGCCTGCTCGCGCTGTCGTCGAACGCCGCCTGGTTTCGCTTCTATGAGGCGTTTGGCCTGTCGGTGCCCTGTGCCCGGGCGACGATGCCGCTGGTCGGCTTCGTCGACCTCGTCGTCGTCGTCCTGCTCGGCCTGTGGCCGGCGCTGCCGGTGCTCTTGTGGTGCGCGGCGTGGACCGTGTTCACGGCGGCGCTGCGCCCGATCGCGGGCGACGACGTCGGCGAGCTGCTGGTGCGGGCCATGAACTTCGGGCCGGCGGTGGCCCTCATCATCGTGAATCGGCGCGGCTCGACGACGGTGCTGCAAACCTGGCTGGTGACCGCCATGGCCTGCGTCGTCGCTGGGGCGCTGCTCGGCGGCTCACTCTGGCCGGGCAACCCCGCGAGCGCGCTGGAGTGGACCGAGCGGGCCGGCGCCGCCGGCCTGCCGCTGGCTTCGCTGCTGTTGTGGCGGGCGCGCCCCTGACCCCTGCGCGACGGACGAAATGGCCGCGCCGCAAGGCCTACATGGCGGACGTTGCAAAACGGGCAGCAGATCCACAAGCGAACGGTCGACTTGCGCGGCGACGAGCAGGAAGCCAACACACCACCATGCCCACGAGCCCACGCCCGTGACCCGCCGCCCCCTCGTCCTGCTTGTCGACGACGAGGAAGACCTGCGTGAGCTCACCGCGCTCGTGCTCGAAGAGGCCGGCTACGACGTCAGCCACGCGCATCACGGCGCCAAGGCGCTCGAGGTGCTGCAAGGGGGCCTGACGCCCGATGTCATCATCCTCGACCTGACCATGCCGGTGATGAACGGATGGGATGTGTGGGACTGGCTGAAACAATCGCCGTTTGCCCAGACCCCGGTCGTCATCTGGACGGCGACGGGCTTGACCGACGGCGCGGTGGGCACGGCGCGGGTGATTGCGAAAAGCGACCTCAAGCTGCTGATGCAGGTCGTGCGCGACCTGACGACGACCGCAGCGCCGCCAGCGACGACGACACCGACGACGCCGCCAGCAACGAACCCGACGACAGCGACAACGCCAGCGACGACGTCGACAGCGGCGCCTGCGGAAACCGTCGACGCCGGCGACGACGACGCGGGCGGCGGGCAAAAGGCCTAGCCGACATCGACGACGACGTGGGCGCGGTCAGGGCGCTCGTCCGCGCAGGAACACGATGGCGAGCGGCGGCAGCGTCGCGCTGATGGACCAGCGGTGCCCGTGCGAGGGCAGGGCGACCGCTGCGACGCCGCCGAAGTTGCCCCAGCCGCCGCCGCCGTATTCGTTGGCGTCGCTGTTCAGGATCTCTTCCCAGAAGCCCCCCCACGGGACGCCGATGCGCATGTCTTGGTGCGGCAACGGCGTGAAGTTGCAGACGACGACGACGGCCTCGGTGCGTGTCTTTCCCCAGCGCAGGAAGCTGAGGATGCTGCGGTCGGCGTCGTTGGCTTCGATCCATTGAAAGCCGCGGGCGTCGCAGTCGAGCTCGTGCAGGGCCGTCTCGGCGCGGTAGATGCGGTTCAACGACGTCACCAGGCGTTGCACGCCGCGGTGGCCGGCGCGTTGTTCGTCGACGGCCTCGGACCCTGCGACGAGCCCTGCTGCTGCGAGCCCGTCACCGAGCTGTTGAGCGAGCCCGCGCCCGTCACCGAGCAGGTGCCAGTCGAGGCTGCTGTCGTGGTTCCACTCGCGCTCCTGGCCCAGCTCGCCGCCCATGAACAAGAGCTTCTTGCCCGGCTGCGCGAACATGCTGCCCAGCAGCAGGCGCAGGTTGGCGAGCTTCTGCCAGCGATCGCCCGGCATCTTTCCGTAGAGCGAGCCCTTGCCGTGCACGACCTCGTCGTGGCTGAGCGGCAACATGAAGTTCTCCGACGTCGCGTACATGGCGCGAAAGGTGACGTCGCGGTGGTGGTACTTCCGGTGGACCGGGTCGTGCTGGAAGTAGCCCAGCGTGTCGTGCATCCAGCCCAGGTCCCACTTGAAGCCGAAGCCGAGGCCACCGAGGTAGAGGGGCCGCGACACCATCGGCCACGACGTCGAGTCTTCGGCGATGGTCTGCACATCGGGCCAGGCTGCGTAGACGCTCTCGTTGAGGCTGCGCAAAAACGCGACGGCTTCGAGGTTCTCGCGGCCGCCGTGCTTGTTTCTGATCCACTCGCCCTCTTTGCGCGAGTAGTCGAGGTGGAGCATCGACGCGACCGCGTCCACGCGCAGGCCGTCGAGGTGGTAGGCGTCGAGCCAGAAGTGGGCGCTGCTGCGCAAGAAGCTCACGACTTCGTGGCGGCCGTAGTTGAAGATCGAGCTCTTCCAGTCGGGGTGGAAACCCTGGCGCTCGTCTTCATGCTCGAAGAGTGCTGTGCCGTCGAACAGCGAGAGGCCGTGGGCGTCGGTGGGAAAGTGTGACGGCACCCAGTCGAGGATCACGCCGATGCCGGCCTGGTGCAGGGTGTCGACGAAGAACATGAAGTCCTGCGGCCCCGTCGTGTCTGAGCTGGCGTAGCGGCTCGTGGGCGCGAAGTAGCCGGTCGTCTGGTAGCCCCAGCTGCCGAAAAACGGATGCTCGGTGATGGGCATGAGCTCGATGTGCGTGAAGCCCATGCTCTTGGCGTAGGCGGCCAGCTTCGGCGCGACCTCGCGGTAGGTGAGCGAGCGGTTTTGCTCATGCGGGACGCGCATCCACGATCCGAGATGGACCTCGTAGATCGACACCGGCGCCGACAACGCGATGCGTGGCCCGCGCTCGTTCATCCAGCTCTCGTCGTGCCACTCGTAGTCGAGCGCTGCGACCACCGAGGCTGTGCCGGGTGCCACCTGGTGCAAGAAGCCAAACGGGTCGGCTTTGTCGACGACGCCGCCCTTGAAGGACCGCACGCGGAATTGGTAGGCGGCGCCGACGCCGACGCCTCTTGCGAAGCCCTCCCAGACGCCGGATTCGGCGCGGCGCTGCAGGCTGTTGCTCGGGTGGTCGCCCCAGCCGTTCCAGTCGCCGATGACGTTCACCGACGTCGCGTTCGGCGCCCACACCGCGAAGTGCGTTCCGGAGACGCCGGCGGAGTCGGCGCCGACGTGTGCGCCCAGGACCCGCCAGGCGTTTCGGTGGGTGCCTTCGCCAAAGAGGTGCAGGTCTTGTTCGCCCAGCAGGCTCGCGCCGCTCGTCGTCACGGTGGCTCCGTCTTCGTCTTGGTCTGCGTCTGCGTCTGCGTCACACGTCTGTGACGCCCGCGCCACCGGCGGTCCCGATCCAGACGCACGATGACGGGCGATGACGGACGGAGGGCGCGACCGCTCGGCAGCGCATCGTGACGGCCCCGCCGTCGACGTCAGCGCGGGGCGCCGCCGGCCAGCATCTCCTGGAGCCCGGCCAACGGGATCGGCAGCCACGCCGGCCGGTTGTTGAGCTCGTAGCCGATCTCGTAGATGCATTTTTCGGCGGTGTAGAAATTGAGGATCAGCTCGCGGTCGGCCTCGGCCGGCACCAGCTTCGGGTTGACGGTCGCGAAGTAGCCCTCGAGGTAGGCGGCGCTCATCAAGCGGGTCCAGGCCACGGCCCACGGGCGCATGCGCTCGTGATCGCGCTCGCGCAGGCGACCGGCCCGCAGCGTCGACTCGGCGACGTAGGAGAACGAGCGCAGCATGCCGGCGACGTCGCGCAGGGGCGATCGCTTGTAGCGGCGCTCGCGCAGCGGCCGGGCGGGCTCGCCTTCGAAGTCGATGATGACGAAGTCGTCGCCGGTGAAGAGCACCTGCCCCAGATGCAGGTCGCCGTGGCTGCGGATGCGCAGCGCCGACACGGGCCGGGCGTTGATGGTGCGCAACAGGGTGTCGACGCGCGTGCGGGCGGCGAGCGTGGCCTGCAACGGTCCCTGCACGTCGACCGGCAGGCCCGGGCTCAGCTTCTCGAGCAGCTCAAAGGTGCGCTGCATGAGGCCGCGGGCGCCCTGGTAGAGCGAGTTCTGGTACATCGCGTTCCAGCCTTCGGGCGCGAAGTCGGGGCCGGTGCCGGCGCCCAGAACGTTGTGCATCGTCGCCGTGCGCTCGCCGAGCCGTCGGGCGTGTCGCAGATAGCCACCGAGCTCGCCGAAGCCGTCGGGCGAGGTGACGCCCATCAGCTGCAGCGGTCGCCCCGGAGGCAACGTCGGCGGCCCGTTCCCCGAGAGCGCGTCGCCCGACAGCGTGCGTTCGAGCAGGGCCTCGAGCTCGTGCACGAGGAAGCCCCAGGCCGAGCCCTGGTTCGGCACCAGCTCGTGGACGATGCCGATGGCCGACGTCGCTTTTGCGCTCGAGCTGGCCCAGGCGATGGAGCCGAGCACCACGGGCGAGTTGCCCTCAGTTTGCGCCGAGAGGAACTCGCCGACCTCGACCTCGGCGTTGATGCCCTCTTCGAGCTGGCGAAAGACCTTCAGGATCACTCGGTCGCCGAACGTCACCGTCGAGTTCGTCTGGTCGAGCTCGATGGCCCGCGGCGCCGGCGACTTGCCCGCCATGCGGGCCTCGAGCCCCGCCGAGGGGCGGGCGATGAAGGTGGCGCCGTTGCCGCCGATCGACGGCCCGCCGCGCAACGACTCGAGCAGCACCGCCGCGGCTTCGCCGGTCGCGAGCGCGTCGTAGAGGATGCCGGTGATCGCAGCCGCGTTGTCGGGTCGGACGACGAGGTTGGCGATGACGTCGCCGGGGTGGGCGGACTCGATCTGGCTGGCCTGCTCGCCGGTCGCAAAGGCCAGCGGGATCAAATAGCGCTCGGCGGCACCCTCGGCGTAGTCGAGCTCGATCACGCAGAACTGCACGTTGCGGTCGGCGACGAGCACGTCGACGAGCCGCGAGCCGGTGATCTTGCGCGCCTTGCCGCGAAACCAGCGTCGACCGGTGCAGAACGACGACAGCGCCCGCACAAGCGGCGCCTTTTGCTCGACGATCGTCGGCCACGATCCCCGCGTCGACAACGACGGCCGCGCCGTGCTGGTGGCGCCCGGCAGCTCGAGCTGGAACCAGTAGAACGCGTGGGCGGCGAAGCTCAGCGGGTAGGGCCGCTCGGTCGCCACCGGGAACGACGAGCGGCCAAACATCTCGACGGGCGTGCGCCCGGCCCACTGCGCGAGCTCGAGGTTCGCGTGCTGCGTGTGGCGCGAGAGGTTGGCGGCGACGAGGACGCGGTGGTCGCCGGCGCCTCGCACAAACGCGAGGATGGACGGGTTGTCACAGGGCACCAGCGTGAAGTCGCCGATGCCAAAGACCTCGTCTTGCTTTCTGACGTCGATGAGCCGCTTCATCCAGCGCAACAGCGACGCCGGGTTCTGCTGCTGCGAGTCGACGCAGATGGCCTCGTAGTGGAACTCGGGGTCGATGATGATCGGCAGGTGCAGCCGCTGGGGGTTGGCCCGCGAGAAGCCGGCGTTGCGGTCGGCCGACCACTGCATCGGCGTGCGCACGCCGTCGCGGTCGCCGAGATAGACGTTGTCGCCCATGCCGATCTCGTCGCCGTAATAGAGGACCGGTGTGCCGGGCAGCGAGAGCAACAAGCCGTTCAACAGCTCGACCTTGCGCCGCGATCGCACGAGGGGCGCGAGGCGCCGGCGGATGCCGAGGTTGATGCGCGCGACCGGGTCCTCGGTGTAGACCCGGTACATGTAGTCGCGCTCCTCGTCGGTCACCATCTCGAGGGTGAGCTCGTCGTGGTTGCGCAAGAACGTCGCCCACTGACACGACGGATGCAGCTCGGGCGTCTGTCGCAGGATGTCGACGATCGGAAAGCGATCCTCCATCTGCAGGGCCATGAACATCCGCGGCATCAGCGGGAAGTGGAAGTTCATGTGGCATTCGTCGCCGTCACCGAAGTAGGCGGCGGCGTCGGCGGGCCACATGTTGGCTTCGGCGAGCAGCATGCGGCCCTTGAACTTGCTGTCGACGTGGGCCCGCAGCTTCTTCAAGAACACATGGGTCTCGGGCAGGTTCTCGCAAGTCGTGCCCTCGCGCTCGTAGAGGTAGGGGACGGCGTCGAGCCGCAGGCCATCGACGCCGTGGGCAAGCCAGCTGTCGACGACGCCGAGCAGCGTGTCTTGCAGGTGCGGGTGATCGAAGTTGAGGTCGGGTTGGTGCGCGTAGAACCGATGCCAGTAGTAGGCGTTGGCGACCGGGTCCCAGCTCCAGTTGGAGGCCTCGAAGTCCTTGAAGATGATGCGCGTCGCCGAGTACTTCGACGGGTCGTCGCTCCACACGTACATGTCGCGCTCGGGGCTGCCCGGTGGCGCGCGGCGGGCCCGCTGGAACCAGGCGTGCTCGTTCGACGTGTGGTTCAGCACCAGCTCGGTGATGACCTTGAGATCGCGGCGGTGGGCCTCGTCGAGGAAGCGCTTGAAGTCGTCGAGGGTGCCGTATTGCGGGTGCACGCCGCCGTAGTCGGCGATGTCGTAGCCACCGTCGCGCAGGGGCGACGGGTAGAACGGCAAGAGCCACAGCGCCGTCACGCCGAGGTCGCTCAAGTAGTCGAGCTTCGACGTGAGGCCGTTGAAGTCGCCGATGCCGTCGCCGTTGCTGTCGCAGAATGCCCGGACCGGGACCTCGTAGATGATCGCGGTCTTGTACCAGGGCGGCGGCGTCGTCTCGGGCATCGATGCTCCTCTCGGTGGGCTCGCCGGGGTAACGAATGCCACCTGCGACGCAACCGCCACGGCCGACTGCGGACGGTCGGGATCGCCGGCCGATCGATTGCCGGCCCAGCTGGGAGCTGTGAGGAATCCGCGACGCGTGCAGAAGGAGAGGAGCCCCGATGACCGCCATTCGTGAGGCGCTGGCGGTGCTCGGCATCGACCAGCTGGTGTGCGCGGTGCACGATCGCAGCCTGCCGTCGAACGTCGACGAAGACGTCGGCTGCGGCTCTCCCGCCGGCGCTGGCGCCGCCGATTTCGCGGGCTTCCTCGCCGAGCTGGGCTTCACGGGCGTGCTGCTCGGACCGCCGGGGCGCATCGAGCGCGGCAACCTCTCGCCCTACGACGGCGCCGTCTTTTCGCGCTCGCCGTTGCAGCTGTCGTGGCGCGCCCTCGCCGACGGCGTCGACACCCCCGCCGGAACCGCGGCCTTGCTCGATCACGCCGACGTCGACGCTGCGCTGCTGAAGCACGCCGGTCGGTCTGCCGAGCGCTGCGACCACCAGCACGCCTTTGACGCCAGCGACGCGCTGCTGGCGAAGCTGCACGCCCGCTGGGATCGACTCGTCGACGACAACGACGCCGCCGCGCTGGCGTTGTCTGCCGACGTCGCCGCCTTTCGCGCGCGCGCCCCCTGGGTCGCCGACGACGGCCTGTACCTGGCGCTGGCTGAGCAGCACGGCAGCAGCGACCCCGCCCAATGGCGAGACTCTCGTGATCGCACGCTCCACGATCGCCAGACGCCGCCGGCCCGGCGCGCGGCCCGCCGGCTGGAGCTGCTGACGACGTTCGCGCGGCGCATCGAGCGCCACGCCCGCGAGCAGTACCTGTTGGCGCGCCAGCACGACGACTTCCGCCGCCGCGCCCACGACGTCGGTTTGGTCGTCATCGGCGACCTGCACGTCGGCTTCTCGCTCGGCGATCGCTGGTCGCAGACCGGGCTGTTCCTCGAGGGCTACGCGGTCGGCGCGCCGCCGAGCCGCACCAACCCGCAGGGCCAACCGTGGAGCTACCCGGTCTTTGATCCGGCCCAGCTGACCTCCCCGTCATCATCGTCGACGTCGTCGACGTCGATGTCGACCGGTCCCGAGGGCGCGGCGCTCGCGTACGTGCGGCGGCGGGCGGCGAAGCTGTTCGACGAATACGACGGCATCCGCATCGATCATCCGCACGGGCTCGTGTGCCCTTGGGTCTACCGCACGCCACCGCCCGGCTCCTCCCTCGACGACGCCCTCGCCGCCGTGCGCGACGGGGTGCGTCTCTACTCGGTCGGCGACGCCGCCGGCCACGACGCGGTCGCCGTCTTTGACATAGCGCGGCCCGCGCAGCTCAAGGCCGAAGGCGCCACGCGCTGGGCCGACGATTGGGTCATGGAGCTCGATGCCGCGCAGGTGCAGCGCTACAGCGTTGCCTTCGACGTCATCATCGACGAAGCCGCGCGCCACGGCGTGTCGACGTCGTCGATCGCCTGCGAGGTGTTGAGCACGCTGCCGCACCCGCTGGCGCGCGTCATTGCGCAGCACGGGCTTGGGCGCTTCCGCGTGACCTCAAAGGCCAACGTCGCCCGCGACGACGACGTCTACCTGCCGGCGCTGGCCTTGGCCGAAGACTGGATCATGGCCACCACGCACGACACGCCGCCGATCTGGGCCCTGACCCAGCGCTTCACCGACGACGTCAGGGCCGCCCGCGCCGCCCACGCCAGCGCGCGCCTGACGCGGCCCGGCCCGGGCCCGAGCGGCCCTGGAGCGGATGACCCGGGTCGCGCGGCGTTCACCGCCCAGCTGCAGGCGTCGCCGTCGTTGCTGGCCTGCGCCGAGCTGGCGACGTTGTTCACGAGCCAGGCGCGCCAGGTGATGGTGTTCGTCTCCGACCTGCTCGGTGAAACGCAGACCTACAACGAGGCCGGCGTGGTCAACGACGTCAACTGGACCCTGCGCGTGCCGGCCGATTTCCGCGCCGTGCACGCCGCGCGCGCGGCGCAACAGCAGGCCTTTGATGTGCCGTGGGCGTTGGCCCTGGCGCTGACGGCGCGCTTTGGTGACCAGCACGCAACGCTTGTCGACGAGCTGGCGAAGCTGGCGAAGTCGCCCCTGCCGACCACGGGGTCCGTCAGGACTTGAACGGGCTCGTGACTTCGCCTTCGAAGCCGGCGGCGCCGCCCGATCCGTAGAGCAGGCCCGAGGCATCGTCGAGGCGCAGCGAGAGGACCTGGGCGAAGCACCACAGCAACTTCACGCCGAGCTGCGGCTCTTTTTTGATGAGCTCGTTGAAGCGGTTGCGGTCCATCACCAGCAGCTTGCCGCGGGTCAGCGCGGTCACCGTCGCCGAGCGCGGGCGGCTGTTGAAGAGCGCCATCTCGCCGAAGTGCTCGCCGGGCA
This sequence comes from Myxococcota bacterium, assembly GCA_046593615.1. Classification (GTDB taxonomy): domain Bacteria; phylum Myxococcota; class UBA727; order UBA727; family VGSZ01; genus VGSZ01. The sequence continues at coordinate 10,135 of JBKJNL010000445.1, forward strand.
AGAGGCTCTTCACGGCCGCGCCGCCCCGCTCGATCTGCATCTTGCCGTCGAGGATCGCGTAGAGCGCGTCAGAGGCCTCGCCCTCGCTCATGATCACCTCGCCCTTTTCGACCTCGATGGCGCGGACGATCGACAACACCTTGCACAGCTCGCTCATGTCGAGGTGGCGGAAGATGACCACGTGGCGGAGCGTGTCGATCTTGAGGTTGACCTCGGTGGTGCGGCTGCGGTCGCCGCCTTCGTCGCTGGCTTCGCCTTCGGCGCGCAAGACGATGGCCGAGATGTTGTCGGAGCCGCCGCGGCTGTTGGCGATGTCGACGAGCTGGCCGGGCAGGCTCGCCTGGTGGTCGCCGTCGAGGACGCCCCCGAGCTCGTCGAGGTTGTCGAGGTATTTGGTCAGGCCGTCGCTGCACAGCAGCAGCGTGTCGCCCGGCAGCACATCGAACAGCAGCGTGTCGGCGCGGACGCTCTGCTGGATGCCGACCGCGCGGGTGATGACGTTGCTGTAGGGGCCTTTGCGGGCCTGCTCCGGCGTGGCGAGCCCCCGGCGCACGATCTCGTTGACGTAGGTGTGGTCTTCGCTGAGCTGGTAGGTGCGGCCGGCGCGGCGCAGGTAGAGGCGCGTGTCGCCGACGTGCCCCATGATGCTGACCGTCTTCGTGCACAACACCATCGTCAGCGTCGTGCCCATCCCGGCCTTGCCCTGCGTCGACGTCGCCACCGCGTAGACCTCGCGGGAGGCCAGCTGGATGGCTTCTTCGACGAGCTTGATCAGGCCGTCTCTGGCGGCAGCGGTGTCGTCGAATGAGACGAGGCGCTCGCGGTGCTCGTGCAACCAACGCTTGACGGTGCGCGCGGCGGTCTCGGCGGCGACTTCTCCGGCGGCGGCGCCCCCCATGCCGTCGCACACCATGTAGAGAGACAGCTCGGGATCGACGACGAGGTAGTCCTCGTTGTGACCGCGTTTGCGACCGACATCCGTCTTGCCGACTGCGACGACCTTCATGTGTTCCTCGAGCGAAAGACGGCAGCGTCGCAGACGGCAGTGTCAGGGGGCAACGCGCCGGGTGCCCCGCCCGCGCGGCCCGCCGCGCGGCGTCGTTGCGGTCAACGGGCTTTGAGGATCTCGCGCACCTTGTCGGCGTCGGGCGCGTCGGGGGCGAGCTGAAGGTACCGCCGGTAGTGCGCCGCGGCCTTTTGGTTGTCGCGCAGGCGGGCGTGACAGATGCCCAGGCTGCGCTGGATGCGGGCGTCGCCCGGGGCCACGCGCTCGATGGCCAGCAGCACGGTCAGGGCATTTTGGTATTCGCCGTTGAGGAGCGCCTTTTGGGCGGCGAGCAGGCTGCTGTCGACGTCGCGGGCCGTGAGCGTGGCCGTCGTCGTGGTCGTCGCCGTCATCGCGGTCGTCGTCGTCGGTGGGGGCGGCGCCACGCGCTGCCAGGCCGCGGCCAGGTCGTCTTTGAAGCCGGCGTCGACGGCGCGGCCCTTCCAGACCACGGCGCCTTTTTCGTCGATGACCAGGGTGGTGAAGGTGGCGATGCCGTTCTTGTGCACGACCAGGGCGCCGGTGGGGTCGAAGCGCAGGTTGTCGTCGACCAGCCACGCGGCGGCAAAGGCCCGCGTCGAGGCGCGCTCGTCGCCGTAGGCGTAGTTGTAGAGGTGGCTGCGGTCGACGGCGCCGGCGGCGGCGAGGCGGGACCAGGCGCGGAACGTCGGCATGCAGTCGCCGCAGCTCTCGAGCCAGACGTTGACGATGGCCGGGCCGGGCACGGGCAGGTCGGACACCGCCGGGACGACGTCGACGGCCCGGGCTGGCGCGGGGGCCACGACCGGGTCAACAACCGGGGCCACGGAGCCCTGGGTCGGCGGCGCGACCGCGACGGGCTCGACGCCGGCGCGGAAGCCGACGACGAAGCCGACAACAGCGACGGCAGCGACGACGACGACGACGGCAACGCCCAGGACGACGGCGGCCGCGGCGGGCTGCCGGTGCCGCTCGATGGGCGCGAGGGTGACAAAGGCACCGAGCGGCTGAAGCACGATGCGGCTCTCGCTGCCCGGTCCGTGCAGGACGGTGGCGACGCGGGCCGCGGCGGCGGGGTCGCGCTGCTCGAGCACGGCGTGCATGTCGCGCAGCACCTCGGCGCGCAGCGTGTTGGCGTCGACGCCAAGCGTCTCGCCAATGCGGCGGCGGCGCTCGACGGGGTCGCCGAAGTCGGGGTCGACGCGGCAGGCCTCGTCGAGGGCGAACAGCACCGGCGCCGCGGGCCCGATGGCCGTCGCCAGCTTCGTCGCCTGTTGCACCAGCGCGACGGCGGCGCTGCGGCGCAGCTCTTGGAGGCCGCTGTCGTCGTTGTCGTCGCTGTCGATGAGCCGGGCCCGCGCGCTCTCCAGCGCCTTGAGCACCACGGGCAGCGGCAAGACCTCATCGGCCCGCAGACGCGCGACGACGTGCTCGAGCACCCAGGGCGCGCCCGGCGACGTCTCGCGCACCAGCCGACCGGGCTCGAGCGCAAAGATGAGGTCGGCCACGGCCAGGAGGCCGGCACCGTCGACACCGACAACCCCACCGACAACGCCGCCGGCACCGCTGCTGGCACGGCTGCCGCCGACGACGCTCTCGACGGCGCCGAAGCCGACGACGTCGCCGTCAAAGGTGATGTTGGCCGGGTCGAGTCGGCTTGGTCGCTGGCGGCGTCGTCCCATGCTCTCGAGAGCCGCGATCACGCGGCAGAAGAGCTCGATGCGCACCGGGATCGGCAACGGACGCAGGCAGTGATCGCGGAGGCTGGTCATGGCGCAGGCTAGCCCGCCCCGGCGGCGCGGCTGCTCAGCGCGCGGACTCGCAGCGGTGTGAGACAGCGCGGTCGCCGAGCGCTGCGCATCAGCCGCCGAACGACGCCACGTGCTCGCCGACCCGCAGGGCAGCCGACGTCATGATGTCGAGGTTGCCCGCCCACTTCGGCAGCCAGTGCCCGGCGCCTTCGACCTCGAGAAACACGCTGACCCGCGTGCCCTTGATGGCCGCTTCGCCGGGCGGGGCGTAGACGACGTCGTCGAACACCGGCGCCTTGACCAGGCGGTAGCCGGGGACGTAGCGGGCGACCTCGGCGACGACGGCTTCGATGCTCTTCGTGATCGCGCCGTCGTCGATGCCGCCGCTCGCGCCACGGTCGGCGGGCGCGTCGATGAAGCAGATGACCGTGTCGCGCATGATGACCGCGGGCTCGGCGGGGTTGAGCACGATGATGGCCTTGCCGTGGCGGGCGCCGCCCACCGAGCACAAGGCCTTTGACGTCGTCACGGTGAACTCGTCGATGTTGGCCCGCGTGCCCGGCCCGGCGCTTTTGCTGGCGATGCTGGCCACGATCTCGGCGTAGCGCAGCAGCGACGAAGCGGCGGACGACGACGCCGGGCCGAGTGCGGTGCGCACGGCGTGGACGATGGGGATGGTCGCCTGTCCGCCGCAGGTCACCATGTTGAGGTTCGGCGCCTGCTGCAGGCTGGCGAGGTTGACGACGGGGACGACGTAGGGGCCGACGGCGGCGGGCGTCAGGTCGACGACCCGCTTGCCCCGCTCGGCGAGCAGGCGGGCGTGCAGCAGGTGGGCCTTGGCCGAGGTGGCGTCAAAGACCACGTCGACGTCGTCGAAGCGGGGGTGCTGCAACAGCCCTTCGATGCCGGCGGCGGTGGTGTCGACGCCCAGCTTGCGGGCCCGCTCGAGGCCCTCGCTGCCGGGCTCGATGCCGACGAGCAACAGCGGCTCGAGCACGTCCGAGGTGCGCAGCAGCTTGATGAGCAGGTCGGTGCCGATGTTGCCGGAGCCGATGACGGCCGCCTGCTTCTTCTTTGTCGTCGTCGTCTTTGTCTGCGTCGTCATGCGCGCGAGGTAGCGCAGCGGGGCGCGTCTGGTAAGCGCCCGCCATGCACATGCTCGCCGCCGAAAACGGCGCCCTCGTCGACGAGATCGATTGGGCGGAAGGCGACGCCTCCGCCGGCGGCTCGCTGTCCCGCGTGCCCGACGGCGATGGCGAATTCGTCACCGTCACGCCCGACACCCGCGGCGCGCCGAACGACGGCTGAGCGCCAGCCGCGCGCCGACGGAAAACCCATTCCGCCGACGTCGTGGGCGTGGTGTCATGACGCCATGACCGAGCCAAAGCAGGGCGACGAGCGCCCGATCCACATCCTCCTCGTCGAGGACGAGCCCGATCTGCGCAACACGCTGCGCTACAACCTCAAGCGCAACGGCTACGTCGTCACCGACGTCGGCAACGGCAAAGAAGCCCTCGACGCCCTGGCCTCGCTCAAGCCCGAGAGCCCCACCGAAAAAGCCGGCGCTGTCGACGTCATCGTCTCCGACGTGATGATGCCCGTGCTCGATGGCATCGGCCTGGCAAAAGCCCTGCGCAAGAGCGAGCAGCACCGCGAGCTGCCGCTGTTGTTCCTGACCGCCAAGGGCGACGCCGCCGACCGCCTCGAGGGCTTCCGCGTCGGCGCCGACGACTACCTGACCAAGCCTTTCGACCTCGAAGAGCTGCTGGCCCGCGTGCAGGTGCAGGCCCGCCGGGCCCTGGTCGCCCGCAAGGTCCGCCGGCTGATGCCCGAGCGGCCGTCGTCGCCGGGTTCGTCGTCGTCGTCACAACAAGACGGCGGCGACCTCTACGCCAAGGTGGCGGTGTGGGAGCAGCGCTTTCCCGCGCTGGCCGCGATCCGCCGCGATCAAATCGTCGGCGCGTCGCCAAAGACGTTGACGCTGTTGCGCGAGGTGTTGGTGCGCGCGCCCGGCAAAGACCCGGTGTTGATCGTCGGCGAGACCGGCACCGGCAAGACCGGCGTCGCCGAAGCGCTCCACCGGTTGGGGCCCCGCCACGACAAGTCGTTTCGCGTCGTGAACTGCGCCGAGCTCGCGGCCGCCGACCAGGCCATCACCGCCGGAAAGCTGTTCGGCTTCGGCAAGGCCTCGGGCCTCGCGAACGTCTCCAAAGACGGCCACGCAGGATTGCTCGAAGACGTCGACGGCGGGACGTTGTTCTTCGACGAGATCCACCGCCTGCCGATGGACGCCCAGGCCATGTTGCTGCTGCCCATCGAGGGCCGGCCGTTCCACCCCGCCGTCGGCAAGGGCAACCCGAAGATCGTCGACGTGAAATTCCTGTTCGCGACCAACGTCGACCTCAAGGCCGAGGCCATGGCCGGGCGCTTCCCGTTCGACCTCTACCAGCGACTCGCGCAGAGCCAGGTCAAGGTGCCGGCGTTGTCGGAACGCCGCGAAGACATCCTCTCGCTCGCCGAGCACTTCCTCGACGAGTGCAAGGTCGAGTTCGACCTGCAGAACGCCACGTTTGCGCCGTCGTTGGCCCGCCATCTCGTCGAGCGCGACTACCCCGGCAACATCCGCGAGCTGCGCAACCTCGTGCGCGAGCTGGCCCGCCGCGCCGCCTTTGAGCTCGACACGGTCCTGGCCATGGAGCACATCCCCGAAGCCTGGGACCCGGGCGATCCGCTCCAGAGCCGCTCGGGCTCTGGCTCCGATCGTTCTGAACGGGGCCTCGAGCCGGGGCGCCACGAGCTGCGCAACGAGTCGGGTCCGATGGCCATGCTCGGTTCGACGCCGGCTTCTTCGTCGGGGTCGTCGCCGCCATCGTCAGCGGGGTCATCAGCTGGGTTGTCAGGCGGGTCGTCGAGCGGCTCGGGACCGATGCCGAAGCCGTTGCCGCCGGGCACCGACGACGACGGGGGCGGCTTCTGGAACGAGGTCGAGATGCAGGAGCTCCAGGCCCTGCGCAAGCATCGCTTCCGCATCGCCGAAGCCGAAAAAGAGCTCGGGTTGTCGTCGAAGTCGCGGACGTTGACGAACCACCTGCGCGGCCTGTGCTTCAAGGCCCTCGCCCACACCATGAAGCCGGTGGGCTCGCCCGACGGCAACCCCTTCGACGTCGACGGCGCCGCCCGCCTCGTGGTCGGCCGCGACGACGAAGCCCTGCGCGATCGCACCGTCGAGCGCGTGCAGAGCTACCTCGAGATGGTCGAGAAGCACGCCGCCGCGCACACCACCGACCTGCTCTTCAACAACCTGCCGCGCGACTACCGCAAGCACGTCGAGCGGGCCATCGAAGCCGCGCGCACCCGTCTGCTCGGCTGAGGCCCGCAAGGGCGAGCGGCAAAGAATCCGATCGGCGATACTCGGCGCCATGACCACGATTGGCGGCAAAGCCCCCATCACGATGCACAACCCCGGGTCGGCCCCGGCGCCATCGTCGTCTTCGTCGGGCGGGGCGTCGGGGTTGCCGCCGCAGCAAGAGAAGGGCGCGTCGTCGTTGGCGCCCGGCCAGTCGCCCAAGACCACCGCCGAGAACGTCGTGTCGTCGTTGAACAGCAAGGGCTTCGAGGCCCCGCCGGCGGCGCCCAAAGACCTCGCGTCGCAGCTCGCCGGTGCGCTCAAGGATTTCCAGAAGCAGGCCGGCCTGCCACCCAACGGACAGCTCGGCGGCAAGACCAACGACGCCCTGAAGAACATCGGCATCGCGGGCCAGCCGGCCGAGGCCGAGAAGGGCCCAAAGGCCGACAAAGACGGCTTCGAGCGCGGCGCGTCCAGCTTGATGAAACAGGGCGACAAGTCGCGGGTCGACCAGGCCAAGAACTCGACGCCGGACACGAATTTTCTCGACGCGCTCTTGAACAAGCTGGGCGGCGATCAAGGTGTCACCGCCGACAAGGCCGGTCAGGTCGGGGGGTCGTCGCAGACGTCGTCGGAGACGCAAAAGGCCGACGCCGCCAAAGAAGCAAAGAAGACCAGCGAGGCCAGCGACGCCAAGAGCGGCGCCACCGAAGCCAAAAAGGCCAGCAAGGACGAGCAGCAGCAACAGCTCGACAAGGCAAAGGAGTCGAAGGTCCAGGTGGCCCGCGGCCTCAAGGCCAACGAGGTCAAAACCGAAGAGCAGCGCAGAAAGAACGCGCTCGCCGGCAAAGACCCGACCGAGAAGGGCATCCTCGACGAAGAAGCCGACGAAGACGCCACGCAAGGCGAAGGCGGCGAAGGCAAAAAGCGGGGCAAAGGCGGCGACCAGCAGGCCGGCGCGCACGGCGACGGCACCGACACCGCGGGCGGCGCGGGCGACCACGACGGCAACGAGAAGAGCCAGGGCAACGCGCAGTCCGGCGACGAAGACCACGGCGACCCCGCCCGCGGCCACGCCTCCCTCGACGACGGCAGCGGCTCGGGCGCCGGCCACTACAAGGTGCCGTCGATGTCGGAGCAGGCCTTTGCCTCGCTGCAAAAGATCCAGCGCGACCCGTCGGCGCAGAACAAGGCGACGACGTATTCGTGGGACGTCGTCTTCTACAAGCCGGGCATCTACGGCGCGGGTCAAAAGGCGCAGGACCTTGTGCACCTCGTCGTGCAGTCGGCGACGGCCTTTGACCCGGTCTGGCAAAAGGCCCAGGCCAACCTGCAGGTGCTGGTGCGCAAGCTCGAGCGCGACGGCGCCGTCCCAGCCATCGACGACATCGTCGGGGCCCTGCGGCAGGCCCGGGCCCGCGAAGGCGACAAAGAAGCCGTGCTGCTCGGCAAGCTGACCCGCCCGCCCGGCCGGGCCTGACGTTCCGTCGGGGGCGCCTCTGCCCGCTCCCAGCCGGAATCCTGAGCAATCACAACCTGTTGCGCTGCCGGGTGCGGCGGGTGCGGCTCGACTGGGCGGCTGCCCGGCCTGCAGAGCCAAGCCCCCGTGATTGCACGGGATTGTCAATGGCGGCGCGCGCACAGCGTGCACGACGAACCGATCGAAGTCCCGACAGGTGTAGGACACGATCGTTAACCGGCTGACACTTCGGCGACCGCGGGCATCCGGCGGCGTCCGCATGCGGCGAAAATGCGTGTGCGAGGCGGGCCTGCACCTTGCTCTACGACGGCCGACCCATGTGTGACCGGCGCTTACCCGGTCTCTCTTTCCCGAGGATGTCCATGAGACTTCGCCTGCTCTCCGCCCTCGCTGCCGCCGTTGCTGTGGCTGCCGGCTGCCCCGGAATCGGGGACATCGACCGCACCCAGCCCGACAAGGTCGAGAAGTCGATCTTCAAAAAGGCCAACGGCGACAAGAAGGAGTTCTATTTCCGCCAGACGGTCATCGACGTCCCGGCGAGCAATGGCGTCACCTTCATCGGTGAGCAGGGCGAGAACGATCGCGTCGTCTTCGAAGTCACCGAAGACTTCCTCTACGCCTATCGCAGCTACGGGTTCGTCCAGAACGCCCCCGGTGGCGCCATCGAAGGCGAACAGGGCGACGGCTACGTTCGCCCGGGCACGGGCCCGGCCCACGGCGCGCCCCTCGCCGCCTACCGCATCACCAGCCACTTCGACGTGCAGCGCCAGTACAACCCCGCCACCGGCGAGCAGACCAACGTCATCGGCGAGAACACGCAAGACCGCCCCTGGTACCTCCGCGACTTCATGCGCGTCGACTGGTCGACCAACCACATCGCCGACTTCCGCTTCGGCTCGGCGACCACGCTGCAGACCGTCGCGTCCTTCGACATCCCCGAAGCCGACGACAACGCCGCCAACGTGAAGGATCGCCCGGTCATCACGTCGAGCTACATCGACATCGTCAACGAGCTCAACGTCGAGCCCGAGGTCTATGACCTCTCGGCCTACGGCTACGGCCTGCTGCCGCAGTGCTACTTCAGCGCCTCGGTCTACAAAGACTGCCTCGGCGGCACCATCAAGATGCGCAACTCGTTCCGCGAGGTCACGCCCTCTGACTACATGCCGCAGGAATACGATGACCTGCGCTTCCAGAAGTTCGGCTTCTTTCGCACCGAGTCCGCTCGCATCGACGACCAGTATGGTCTGATCGAGCCCGCCCAGGTTCGTTTGTCCAATCGTTGGAACATCTGGAAAGATGCCCGCTCTTGCTACAACGCCGACGCCGACCTGCCCTACAGCGCCTGCTCGCCCGACCAGCTGCGCACCGTCGTCTACTACCTGAACGAAGACTTCCCCCGCGACATCCCCGAGATGGTCGAGATGGCCCGCGGCAACGGCGAGAGCTGGAACACCCTGCTGCGCGAGGCGGTCAAGGCTTCGACGGGCTGGAGCGACGCCGAGATCGGCGACCACCGCATGTTCACGCTGTGCACGAACAACCCCGTCAAAGACGGCGACCCCGGCGAATGCGGCGCGGTCGGCACCAACCCCCAGATCGGCGACCTGCGTTATTCGATGTACTACTACATCCCCAACTACCAGGATTCTCCCCCGCTGGGTTATGGCCCGTCGGCCCAGGACCCGCTCACCGGTGAGATCATCCAGGGCAACGCCTTCTACTATGGCGCCGCCGGCGCGACCATCGCCGCCCGCACCCTCGACATCATGAAGCTCGAGATGAACATCCTGCAGCGCGACGAGCTGGTCGACGGCCTCCCGGCCCGCCAGGCCATCCAGCGCTCGCGCGCCTCGATCAACGAGCGCAACCTGCGCAACCGCGGTCGTGACCTCGGTGAGCAGGCACGCAACATGGCTCGCAACCTCAAGATCGAGCAGAGCGCCGACCGCCTGCGCAACATGATCGACTCCGGCCAGGCTTTCCACGATCAGCGCCCCAGCCGCACTGTGGCCCTGAAGAACAGCGGCCTCGACGAGCTCGCCATGACCGACGAGCTCAAGGAGGTCTTCTCGGGCCACCTGCTCGCCGAAGGCATCGCTCCCGACCAGGCCGACGCCGTCGTCGCCGCCCGCATGTTCGACGACGACCTCCTCTTCGACCGCGCCCGCCAGCAGCGCGCCCGCATGCTCAACGCCAACGCCAACGGCTGCATCCTGTCGGCCGAAGACGTGTTCGACGAAGGCCTGCTCGGCATGCTGCGCACGGTGCGCACCAAGTTCTTCAAGGTCGCGCCGACGCTCAACGACGACGGCGAAGAATTCTACGAGCTCAAGGACGGCATCACCGAGCAGGGCGTCTTCAACTACATGATCGCCAACACCATGGGCGACACGCAGCTCCACGAGATCGGCCACACCATGGGCCTGCGCCACAACTTCGCCGGCTCCACCGACGCCCTCAACTTCGGCGCCGAATACTGGGCCCTGCGCGGCGGCGTGATGCGCAACGGCGAGCAGCGCCCGATCCCCGAGTGGGAAATCGGCGCCAACGGCCCCGAGCGTGACGCCCTGAACGTCGCCGTCGAAGAAGGCCTGCGCGACAACCAGGACTCGTCGGTCATGGACTACGCCAGCACCTACGGCACCAACACGGTGCTCGGGACCTACGACCTCGCGGCCATCAAGTACGCCTACGGCGACGTCGTCGAAGTCTTCAACAGCCCCGAGATCAACACCCAGCGCGCCGAGCTGCTCAAGGCCGGCGAGGTCCACTACACGTGGCTGCCGCAGATTGTCTCCGACGCTGCGACCTACGAAGGCCGCGTGGCTTCGATGTACGACCGCAGCAACGTCAACTTCCGCAAGGTGCCCACCGAGAAGATTGAAGTGCCCTTCAGCTTCTGCTCGGACGAGTACCGCGACGCCTCGGCCACCTGCGCCCTCTGGGACGCCGGCGCCGACAACTTCGAGCGCACCCAGTACGCGGTCGAAAATTATCGCAACTATCGCTTGTTCAACGCTTTCAAGCGTGAACGCGTGCTGTTCGGCGACGACATCTACAGCTACTTGTCGCGCGTCTACACCCGCAACTTCACGTACATGCTGAATCAGTACAAGAACTGGGTCAACGACGAGCTGCTCATCCGCGACGGCCGCCCCTGCCTCGTCATGGGCGTCGACGACGACGGCGTGCCCACCGGCGAGATCGTCGAAGAGACCGCCGACCGCTTCGCGGCCGACTCCTGCGGCCTCGCCGGCTTCCTCGGCACCGTCGACACCGTCAACCTGATGGCCGAGGTCATCGAGTCGCCCGACGTCGGCTGCTACGTCCGCCTGCAGCCCGGCTGCTACGACACCGTCGCCGGCAATGCCTCGCCGGGCTCACCCCCCGACACCGACGACATCAAGCTCGTCAGCAACGACCCGGCCGCCTGCGACACCCTGGTGGTGACCCAGCCCGACCTCGTCGAAGACCCGAACGCCGACACCCGCGTGGCCCTCAAGGTCACCGAGCAGACGCCGTTCCTCCACGTGCGTGACTCGTTCAGCTGCGACGGCACGCCCGATGGCAGCTTCGACGCCGGCGCCGCCGACGCCTTTCGCACGCCCACCGTCGTCGACGCTGGCGGCGACCCCGTGCCGAACGCGTTCCGCATCCACGAGCTCGCGCCCGACCTGTTCGTGCACAACGCAAACACCATCTATGACCGCGAACGTTACGGCTATTACTTCTACAACAAGCCGACGATTATGGGCTCGTGGTGGGAGAAGTGGTTGGCGGTCAAGGCCATCGGCGACAGCAACACCGACTTCATCGGCGTGGACGCTTCATCGGACCCCAAGGCCTTCTTGATCAGCCTCAACACCCTGTTCGGCAACGACCTGAACAACCTGATCGGCGCCGCGGTCACCGACAACGTCACCAAGTACGGCCCGATCATGAAGGCCGACGGCAGTGTCGAAGTCGTCGAGATGCTCAGCCCCACCACCGGTGGTCCTGTCGACCGCACGACCCTCGACGGCGCGCCCCTCAACCCCGAGCAGCAGTACACCTTCCGCCTGCTCGCCATGTACAACGCGGCCTACAACGGCCAGTACACCGATGACTTCGAGTTCGGTGAGGCCATCACGGTCGGCGCGGCCCACAACATCACGGACATCACCGTCTCTGATGCCGTGCGCAACGACCCGACCCAGTATGCCGAGTTGACCGACCCGGTCTCGGGCATCCACTACTACGCTTTGAAGCAGGTCCGTGCTCGTGCCGATGGCTTCTACTCGGTGGGCTACGACTTCATCCGCGAGATCAAAGACCACTACTACGAGGGTGGGGCTGATGGTCCGGGCGCACGCTTGCTGCCTGGCTTCACCGGCACGCAGGAATTCCAGGCTCGCAATGACATCAAGGTCTTGCAGATCATGGGTCAGACGGCTCGCACCTTTGGCTTCGCCGATGTGTGGAACGGCGACCTCGATCTCTGAGCTTCAGAGTTGATTCGAGTGACAGAGAAAGCGCCCGCGAGGGCGCTTTCTCTTTTGCAGTTGCAGCTCGCGGAGGTGTCGCGCCGAAGCCTCAGCCAAGGCGATAGCGCGCGCGCTGCAGGGCCAGGCGCAGGGCCGCGTCGTCGACCGCCGGAGCCTCGGGCTCGTAGCGCCGCAGCTTCTCGTTCACCGCCGACAGCGCCTGCTGCCAGACGCCGTCGAAGGGGCCGGCGCGGGTGACGACGACGTGCAGCAGCTCTTCGGCGGGTTGTCGGGCGCTGTAGATGCCGGGGCGGTGCAGCCGCACGTCCCAGGCGTAGGTGGCGGGGCCGTTGCCTTCGCTGTCGCGGACGATTTGCTGGAGCGCCGCTTCGAGCTGCAGCGCGAGCTTCTTGACCTCCCAGTGCTCGGCGTGGTCGTCGTCGTCGTGGTCGACGTTGGCCCGACCGCGGCGGGCGTCGTCGTCGTCGTCGTCGCCGGCGTAGTTGTT
>JBKJNL010000045.1:0-2632 GCA_046593615.1 Myxococcota bacterium
CGTATAGGAGCAGGAATTCCGTGTTCTTTTTTAGGCGCTTATCTTCTCCGCCGCCAGAAGCACCGGCAGCCACCTTCGTCTGGATTGTGATGGTGTTTATGTAATTCTCGATGCCGAACAACTCATCGAGAGTGCAGCGCAGATTCTGCACCTCAACGTCGCTAATGTGAACGGCGATTATCCCGTCGTCCGCTAGGATATCCCGAGCGACGCGAAGGCGTGGAAGAATCATGTTCAGCCAGTTGGTGTGAAACCTGCCCGATGTCTCTGCCTTGGACTGAAGTACGTTCCCTGAATCATCAACTTGTCCGGTAATTCGAAAATAGTTGGCCATAGAATCTGTAAAGTCGTCGCTGTAGACAAAGTCGTTTCCCGTATTGTATGGCGGATCAATGTAAATCACGTGCGCCCGCGACGAATAGCTTTTTTGAAGAAGCTTCAAAGCCTCTAGATTGTCGCCCTCAATCACGAAATTTTGTGTATTGGCCCACCCAACACTTTCTTCTGGACATGGTCGCAGTGCGCCTGAAGATGGCGTTAGTGCAAGCTGACGGGCCCTTCGCTTGCCATGCCAGTTGAGCCCGAAGCGCTCCTCCCGCTCCTCGACCGCGCCGCCCAGAAGCTGCTTCAGGACCTCGAAGTCGATCTTTCCCTCGACGACGACCTCGGGAAACAGCGCCTTCATCTGCTCGATGTTCTGCGCCACCAGGTCGGCGCTCTTCGACAGGGGATCGTCGCGTTCGATCTTCTTCATGCGGTCTTTCCTTCGAGGCGGAGTTGGCAGGCGGTCAGCGCGGCGGCGCGCTCTTGCAGGGCGAGGTTGAGGGCGACGCGCCGGGCGGTCTGGCGCTCGCGGCGCAGCGCCAGCGTCTGCTTCTTCTGCTCCTGCAACAGCACGCGGCGCAGGGCGAGGTCGCCTTCGACAAAGGCGGCGCCGGCGTTGTCGGCGGGGACGATGAACGCGCCGACGGCCGCGGCCCGGGCCAGGGCCACGAGGCAGCGGCGCCAGCCCGACAGCAGGCTGCGCAGGTCGGCGGCGGGCGCGGCCAGGGCGTCGAGGGCGGCGTCGAGCCAGACGGCGCCACCGTCGAGCGGCACGGTCAGCACGTCTTCGACAACGACGCCGGCGGCGTTCCCCACCGCCCGCCGCTTGCGGGCGAGCGACAGGGCAACGCCGGCTCCGTCGGTGCTGCCGTCGTCGACGACGATGAAGGTGGCGTGCTCGATGGACCGGTGCAGGGCGGGCAAGAGGGCGAGCGCGCCCTTGTGCGAGCCGGGTGGACCGGGGGGGCCGCGAGGGCCGCGGGGCACGACCCGCAGGACCTGCACCTCGTGCACCGGCCGCTCGGGGCCGTCGTGGGCCCGCAGGCCGGCGCTGTCGGGCTTGAGCACGGCCACCCACCACAGCTGCTCGAGGTCGTTGTGCAGGGCGCGCTTCTGGGCGGCGGTGAAGCGGCCGCTGTCGGCCAGCACTGTTTTCGGCACGCGTTGGTCGAGGCGCGACGACGGCGGCAGGGGCAGGGCCTGCAGCACGCGCTCGGCCAGGGGGACGGTGCTCATCGGTCGGCGACGGTGGCGGTCACAGCCGGAAGCACAACGAGAAAGGCGATGACCTCGAAGTCGCCGGCGCCGGCGAAGTCACCCTTCTTGGCGTGGGTCGGTCCGGCGGAGAACAGGCTGGCAACAGCGCGCTCTTCTTTTTTGCCGGTGATGGCGGCGACGGCGGTGGCCAGGCGGCGCTGGTAGAGGCTCATGTCGGCGCCGTTCTTGGTCTGTTTGTCGAAGCGCGCCACGGCTGCCAGGTCGGGCTCGCTCTGGTGCAGGCACAGGCGCTTCATGCGTTCGAGCACCTGCTTGGCCTGGGTGTAGGGCAGCACGGTGGCGGCACCGTCGGCGCCTGCCGCTGGATCGCTGACGTGGACGACGAAGTGGGGGCTGAGCGGGTAGCCGGGCTCGGCGACGTTCTCGACGCCGGGACCGCAAGCGCGCAGACAGAAGACGACGCCGCTGTCGACGCCGCCCTGCTCCGCGGGCACCGCCGTGGTGACGGCGTGGATGCCGAAGGGCGCGTCGCTCAAGACGTCGCCCTCTTCTTTTTTGAAGCGAGCGAGGTCGAGGCGAAAATCATTGAGCGTCAGGTCGGAGATGGACACGCCGTTCTTCAAGTCTTCGAGATCGATGACCTCTTCTTTGAGCTTCAAGAGCTGGCGGCGGCGGTACTCGAGGTCGTTCATGCGCTGGCGCTCACCGGACTCCATCGCATCGGCGTCGAACAGGTTCTCTTCGCCGGTGGCCGAGACGTCGACGAGCGTCATGCGGGCGGTGACGCGGCGCTCGAGGTCGATGTACTCGTCGAGCTCGAGGTTCGGCCAGAAGTTGATCATCTGGATGACGCGGTTTTGCGAGCCGATGCGGTCGATGCGCCCGAAGCGCTGGATCACGCGGACGGGATTCCAGTGGATGTCGTAGTTTATGAGTGTGTCGCAATCTTGCAGATTTTGACCCTCTGAAATGCAGTCGGTGGCAATCAAGATGTCGAGATCGCCTTCGTCGGCCACGGCCGCGGGGCGGTTCTTCGAGCGTGGCGAGAACGCCGTCAAGATCGACGACAGATCGGCCCTCAGACCCGGCA
>JBKJNL010000523.1:0-5297 GCA_046593615.1 Myxococcota bacterium
CTGGCGCCCGCTGCCAAGCGGGCGCCAGCAACACGCGGTGGGCCGCGCGCTCCAACGAAGACGACGGCAGCGAGCCCCGGGCCGGCCGCCACAGGGCCTGCTCGATGCGGCCCTGCACGCGCTCGAGAAACGGGCCGCCCACAGCCGCGGCGACGGTGGCCGGCGGGGAACCGCCAGCGGTGCCAGCGACGGAGACGGGGGCTGCTGCGCTCATGCTGTCGTTGTAGTTCAAGACGTTCTGAACTGCAAAGCGCCGACAGACCTGGCGGCGATGGGCTGAACGGACCGCGCCGTGGACGCAGCCTGTGGGGCGATCAGAGCGTGGCGTGCGCCAGGGCCTCGCGCAGCTCGACCGGGGCCGGGCGGCGGGGCTCACGCAAGGCAAAGACGGCCAGGACGACGACGGCGATGCCGGCGGCGGCGCCGATCAGGGCGAAGGGCTCGCGGGCGTCGACGGGGCTCCAGTCGAGGACGTTGACCACGGCGACCAGGCTGACGGTCAGCACACACAGCCCGGCGCCGAGCACCCCGGCCGCGGCGCTCTGGGCGCGGCGTCCCCGCGACAGCAGCCACAGACCGAGGCCGAACAGCAGCGGTCCCGAACCCATGACGCTCTCCACCGCGCCGAGCGACACGATGTAAGCGAGTACATAACCGAGCGAGCACAGCGCCAACGGCGGAAACATCCGGCGGTGGGCGGCAGCACGTTCGAGCGCGACGTCGTCAGCGAGGCTCATGACCGAGCCTAGCGATCCGACGCCGCTGTGCGCAGAGGTGCCGGCGCCGTCGAAGCCGCGGCCGGCCCGAGTGACGACGTCGGCGCGGTTGCACCGGCCAGACTTTCGGGCTGCGACAAAATCCCACGCCACAGCGACGTCGCCTTGACACACCCCATGCCCTCTCGTACCCGGCGTCCAAAGCGACGTCGTCGGAGAGATCGTCATGGAGCTCAACGCAACCCTCCTCATCCAGGCAGCCATCGTGCTGGTCCTCATGGCGTGGCTGTCGCCGGTGCTGTTCGGGCCGCTGATGCGCGTGTTCGAAGAGCGCGAAAGGCGCATCCACGGCGCCGCCGAAGAGGCCCGTCTGCGCCTGGGCACCGCCGACGAAAAGGCGGCCATCGTCGAGCAAAAAACGAAGGAAGCGCAGGCCGAAGCCCGCTTGATCCTCGTCGACCTGCGTGAGCGCGCCAAGCAGCAGGAGACCGTCGTGCTCGGCAAGGCCCGCGACGACGCCGGCCAGCGCCTCGAAGACGCCCGCGCCGAGCTGTTCGACGCCACCGAGACCGCCCGCAAGCAGCTGAAGAGCGACGCAAAGGCGATCGCCGACGAGATCGTCAAAAAGGTCCTCGGGAGGGCCGCATGAACCGCCTCGCCTTCACCTCAGCCACCGCCTCAGCCCTCGTTTTCGTCGCCCTCGTCGCCGTCATGGGCTTCGGCGCGTCGGGCGCTGCCGCCCAGCACGGCACCGTGCCCGCCGACGACACCGCCCAGCGCGACGACCGCCACGGCGGCGTCAACGACGCCCACAACGTCGACAAAGGCAACGGCACCGACCACGCCGACGTCACCCACGGCACCGGTCACGGCGCCGGCCACCACGAGCCGCACGTCGCCAACTGGTGGGGCATCGGCGAGAAGTATGCCGAGACGCCGGCCCTCGGTTGGCTGACCATCACCTTTCTGATTTTTGCCGGTGGCGTCGTCTACTTCGTGCGCAAGCCGCTCTCGAGCCACCTCGTGGCCCGCGCCGACACCGTCGAGCGCGCCATCGCCGAGGCCACAAAGGCCCGCGAAGACGCCGAACGCCGCGCCCGCGACGCCGAGGCCAGGCTGGCCGCGCTCGACGGCGAGGTGAAGCGCATGAAGGCCGACTTCACGTTGCAGGGCAAGGCCGAGGCCGACCGCATCGAAAAGACCGCCGCCGACATGGCCATCAAGATCGCCAAAGACGCCGAAGACACCATCGGCGCCGAGACCGACCGCGCCCGCGAGAGCCTGCGCGCCGAGGCCAGCAAGCTGGCCCTGCAGCTCGCCGAAGAGCGCATCAAGGCCATGCTCTCGGCCGCCGACGACGAGCGCCTCAAGAAATCCCTGATCAGCGACCTGTCGGCCTGACCTGCGTCACCTGCTGAAGGGCCGCTCGGCTCAAGACCTCGACGGAGACCACGATGCAAGACGGAACCATCGGCCGCCGCTACGCCCGGGCCCTCGCGCTCTCGCTTGATGGAAGCGGGGGAGCGGGGAGCAAGGGCGACGAGCGCATGAAGCTCGTCGAAGAGCAGCTCTCGGCCCTGGCCGGGCTCCTCGATCGCCGCACCGGCCACGGCGACTTCCGCCAGTCGATGCTCAACCCCGGCTTCTCGGGCGAGCAGCGCAAGGCCGTGCTCGCCGGCATCGCCAAAGACAACAAATTCGACGAAGCCACGGCGTCGTTCTTGAGCCTGCTCGTCGACAAAGACCGCCTGCGCGAGCTGCCCTCGATCGCCCGCTCGTTTCGCAACGAGGTCGACGCCCGCATCGGCCGCGTGCGCGCCACCATCGTGACCGCCAAGGCCCTCGACGCCAAAGAGCTCGCGACCATCGTCGCCGGGCTCGAGAAAAAGACCGGCAAGAAGGTCGTCCCCGACGTCGAGGTCGACCCGTCGTTGATCGCCGGCGTGCAGGCCCGCATCGGCGGCACCGTCTACGACGCCACCGTCCGCTCGCAGCTCGAGCGCCTCAAGTCCGAATTCAACGTCCAGTAGGAGCAGAAGTGACCCGCCTGCCCCTCCTGCTGTCGCTCGCCCTCGCTGTTCTCGGCGCCACCTCGTGCGGCGTCGAGTGCACGCTCGGGCTGTGCAGCGAGGGCGAAGGTGAAGGCGTAGTGGAAGGCGACGAAGAACAAGACGAAGAGCCTGTGGTCGACGCGGGCGAGGGCGAAGGTGAAGGCGGCCCCATCACCGGCTGCGAGACTGTCAGCTTCAACCTGGCGTGCAGCTTCGCCGGCCAGGAATTCATGCAGATCGATTGCACCTCCGGCGACCGCTACGAATTCCAGTTCCTGGGCAACGAAAACGCCGACGTCATCGGCTGCTTCTTGAACGGCTCCGAGACCGACCGCTTCTTCAGCGAGGGCTTCTGTGCCCTCGACGCGGCCAACAACGCCGCCGACGAAAACCAGCTCTTTTTACGCATCGAAAATGGTTGTGGTCTCGTCTTTGAGTGACGCGCGCCACCGCTGTTTGCAGTTGATAAATACGAGGAAACACCATGCAACTCCGTGCTGAAGAAATCTCCCGGATCATCAAGGGCCAGATCCAGAACTTCGATCAAAAGACCGAAGTGCAGGAGACCGGCTCCGTCCTCTCCGTCGGCGACGGCGTCGCCCGCGTGTTCGGCCTGGAAAAGGTGCAGGCCGGTGAGCTCGTCGAGTTCACGGGCGGCGTGCGCGGCCTGGTGCTGAACCTCAACGAAGACAGCGTCGGCATCGCCGTCATGGGCGACGACACCAACATCCGCGAAGGCGACACCGTCAAGCGCACCGGCCGCATCGCCGACTGCGACGTCGGTGACGGCGTCCTCGGCCGCGTGCTCAACGGCCTCGGCATTCCGATCGACGGCAAGGGCGACATCAAGTCGACCGAGCGCCGCGTCATCGAGACAAAGGCTCCCGGCATCATCGCCAGAAAGCCCGTGCACGAGCCGCTGCAGACCGGCCTGATGGCCATCGACGCCATGATCCCCGTCGGCCGCGGCCAGCGTGAGCTCATCATCGGCGACCGCCAGACCGGCAAGACCGCCGTCGCCCTCGACGCGATCATCAACCAGAAGGGCCTGGGGGTGAAGTGCATCTACGTCGCCATCGGCCAGAAGCAGTCGACGGTCGCGCAGGTGCTGGCCAAGCTCGAGGCCCACGGCGCCATGGAATACACGGTCATCGTGACGGCGTCGGCGTCGGACCCGGCGCCGCTGCAGTACCTCGCCGCCTACACCGGCTGCACCCTCGGCGAGTACTGGCGCGACAACGGTGAGCACGCGCTCATCGTCTACGACGACCTCTCGAAGCAGGCCGTCGCCTACCGCCAGCTCTCGCTGCTGCTCCGCCGCCCGCCGGGCCGCGAGGCCTACCCCGGCGACGTCTTCTATCTCCACAGCCGCCTGCTCGAGCGCGCCTGCAAGATCACCACCGATGAGACCGAGCTCAAGGCCTACCCGAACATCAAGAAGGGCGGCGGTTCTTTGACGGCTCTGCCCATCATTGAAACCCAGGCCGGCGACGTTTCAGCGTACATCCCGACCAACGTTATCTCGATCACCGACGGTCAGATCTTTCTTGAGACCGACCTGTTCTTCCAGGGCCAGCGCCCGGCCCTGAACGTCGGCATCTCGGTGTCGCGCGTCGGTGGTGCCGCCCAGGTGCCGTCGATGAAGCAGCTGGCCGGCACGATGCGCCTCAACCTCGCCCAGTACCGGGAGATGGCGGCCTTTGCGCAGTTCGGCTCCGACCTCGACAAGGGCACCCAGGAGCAGCTGGCAAACGGCGAGCGCCTCATGGAGCTCTTGAAGCAGCCCCAGTACGCGCCGTGGCCCGTCGAGCAGCAGGCCGCGCTCATCTACGCCGCGACCCGCGCCCGGGCCAAGGACAACAACGCCACCTGGCTGCGCAAGCACAAGAAAGGCGACGTCACGCGCTACGCGCGCGAGCTCATCGACTTCCTCAAGGCCAAGCACCAGGCGCTGCTGACCGAGATCCGCGACGAATCCAAGAAGTTCGTGAACGACGTCAAGGCCCGCGACAAGGGCAACTGGGAGGCCGGCACCATGACCGGCCGACTCGACGCCGCGCTGTCGGAGTTCGAGCGCAGCTTCGCCGGCACCAAGGACTGATCGAGCCCGGCCCTCGAACCCGGCGTCGAGGCCAGAACGGGTCGCAAAAAACGGGAGCCTCGGCTCCCGTTTTTGCTGTTCGGTGCGTTCGCCGGGTGACTCTCCTCCCCTCAACCGCCGCGGCCTGCAGGTTCGGTGTTCGACGTCGTCACGACCGCGCCCGCGGGGAGGAGAGAGCCTGCTCCTTCGGCGTCGTGGTTCGATCGACGCAGCAGTCGCTCAGAGGACGGTGCGTTTCCATTTGCCGGCGGCGAAGCGCCAGGCCGTCGCGCCGAGCAGCAGCAGCCCGTAGATGGCCGTCGCGTACCAGCAGCCGATGAGGCCCATGTCGAGCGTCACCGCAAAGACGTAGGCCAGCGGCACGAGGCAGAAGAAGTGCAGCGTGAACTCGGCAATGGCCACGAAGCGGGACTCGCCGGCGCCGTAGAG
>JBKJNL010000627.1:0-6832 GCA_046593615.1 Myxococcota bacterium
CTCATGCAGCGCCTGACGACTTCGGAGCCGGGCGACAAGGAGCTCGAGGTCGCCCTCACCGCCCTGCGCAAGACCGTGTGGCGCGAGCAGCAGCAGTCCGGCAAGGCGCGCGAAGCCGTCGTTGAGAGCTTCCCGAGCTTCGACGAGGCCAACGACCGACTGCCGCTCGCGGCCTGAGCCTCGGCTTGCCGGCAAACAACGAGGCCCACGCGGGCCTCGTTTCGTTTGTGTGCTGAGGATCGGCCGGAATTCTCGCGAACAGGCGACGACGACGTCAGCGCGTGGGCTGGATGCGCTCGGCCTTTGCCCGGCGGCCGCGGATCTTGTTGAGCTGGTCGGGCACCGCGGCTTTGGTCGCTGGGCGCTGGCCGTTGTTCCAGACGTGGCCGTCGCGCTCGAACAAGGCGCGCAGAAAACGGCCGGTGTGGCTGGTCATGTCGGCCGCGACGTCTTCGGGGGTGCCCTGCACGACGATGTGGCCGCCGCCCGAGCCGCCTTCGGGGCCCATGTCGATGATCCAGTCGGCCGTCTTGGTGACGTCGAGGTTGTACTCGATGACCAGCACGGTGTTTCCCTGGTCGGCGAAGCGGTGCAGCACGCCGAGCAGCTGGTGCACGTCGTGAAAGTGCAGGCCGGTGGTGGGCTCGTCGAGGATGTAGAGGGTCTGGCCCGTCGCCCGGCGGCCGAGCTCTTTGCTGAGCTTGATGCGCTGAGCTTCGCCACCCGACAGCGTCGTCGCCGACTGCCCGAGCGTGATGTAGCCGAGGCCGACGTCGTGCAACGTGCCGAGCTTGCGGTTGATGGCCGGCACCGCGCCGAAAAAGGCGATGCCTTCGTCGACCGACATGTTCAAGACGTCGCTGATCGTCTTGCCTTTGTAGAGCACGCCGAGCGTCTCTGGATTGTAGCGTGCACCGCGACAGACCTCGCAGGTCACATACACATCGGGCAAGAAGTTCATCTCGATCTTGATGACACCATCGCCCTCACAATTCTCGCAGCGTCCGCCGGAGACATTGAAGGAGAACCGACCCGGTCCGTAGCCTCTTACCTGTGCATCTTGTGTCGCCGAGAACAGCTTTCGGATGTCATCGAAGACGCCGGTGTAGGTGACGGCATTGGATCGTGGGGTGCGGCCGATCGGGGTCTGATCGATGTCGACAACCTTGTCGACCAGGTTGAGGTTCTCGAACCTGTCGAAGGGCAGCGGGCGATCGCGGGCCTCGTAGATCGCCTGGGCCAACGCCTTTTGCAGCGTGTCGTTGATGAGCGTCGACTTGCCCGAGCCGGAGACGCCGGTGACGCACACCAACTTGCCGAGCGGCACACGCAGGTCGATGCCGCGCAGGTTGTTGCCGCGGGCGTTCTTCAAGACCAGCTCTTTGCCGCTGCCGGCGCGGCGCTCGGGCGGGATCTCGATGCGCTTCACGCGGCTCAGGTACTGGCCGGTGATCGACTGCTTGTTGGCCATGATGTCGGCCGGCGTGCCCTCGGCGACGATCCTGCCGCCCTGGTGGCCCGCGCCCGGTCCCATGTCGACGACGTGGTCGGCGGCGAGGATGGTGTCTTCGTCGTGCTCGACCACCAGGACCGTGTTTCCGAGGTCGCGCAGGTGCTGCAGCGTCGCCAACAGCTTCTCGTTGTCGCGCTGGTGCAGGCCGATGCTGGGCTCGTCGAGGACGTAGAGCACGCCCACCAGGGCCGAGCCGATCTGGCTGGCCAGGCGGATGCGCTGGGCCTCGCCGCCCGACAGCGTGCCCGTCGAGCGATCGAGGGTCAGGTACTGCAGGCCGACGGCGACGAGGAAGTCGAGGCGGGCCAGGATCTCCTTGAGCACCGCGGCCGCGATCTTGGCGTCGCGGGCGTCGAGCTTCAGGCCCGCGAAGAACAGCTTGCTGTCGATGATCGACTTGCCGACCACCTCGTTGAGCGACACGCCGGCGACGCGGACGAAGCGGGCTTCTTTGCGCAGGCGTGCGCCGTCGCACTCGGTGCAGTGTTGCTTGGCGGTGTAGCGCTCGAGGTCGACGCGCACGCCGTCGGACGTCGTCTCCTTGAAGCGCCGGTCGAGGTTCGGGATTACACCTTCGAAGGTCTTCTTGAACGAATACTCGTTGCCGGACGCCTCGGATTCGAGTTTGAAAGCAATCTCTTTGTTTGTGCCATAGAGCACGACATTCTTCGCCTCTTTCGACAGCTTCTCCCACGGCGTCGTGAGCTTGAATTTGAGCTCCTTCGCGACGCCCTGCAGCATCTGCAGGTAGTACCCCTGCCACGGCCCCGACCACGGCTTGACGGCGCCGTCGTCGATGCTGAGCGAGGGGTCGGGCACGATGAGGGTCTCGTCGAATTTCTGGATCTCGCCGAGCCCGGTGCAGGCCGCGCAGGCCCCCTGCGGGGCGTTGAACGAGAACATGCGCGGCTCGAGCTCGGGGTACGAGATGCCGCAGTCGATGCAGGCGAAATTCGTCGAATGAAGCTCTTCTTTATCGCCCTTTTCAGTGTGGTGGATGATCCCGACCAGGCCGTCGGCCTTTTTGACGGCGAGCTCGACGGCATCGGCGACGCGGGCGCGGCCTTCGGCCTTGATGACCACGCGATCGACCACCACCTCGATGGTGTGCTTCTTTTGCTTGTCGAGGACGATGTCTTCGTCGAGCATCCGCTGTTCACCGTCGACGCGAACGCGGGCGAAGCCCTCTTTCTGCAGGTCTTTCATCTCCTTTTTGTATTCGCCCTTCCGGGCCCGGATGATGGGCGAAAGGATCGACACCTTTGCCCCCTCGCCGAGCGTCATCACCTCGTCGACGATCTGGGTGGCCGAGCGGGAGACGATGGGCTTGCCGCAGCTGTAGCAGAAGACCTTGCCGATGCGCGCGTACAAAAGACGAAGATAGTCGTAGATCTCCGTGACCGTTGCGACGGTGGAACGCGGATTCTTGGAGGTCGTCTTTTGTTCGATCGAGATGGCCGGCGACAGGCCCTCGATGAGCTCGACGTCGGGCTTGTCTTGCATCTGCAGGAACTGGCGCGCGTACGACGACAGCGACTCGACGTAGCGGCGCTGGCCTTCGGCGTAGATCGTGTCAAAGGCGAGGCTCGATTTGCCCGAGCCCGACAGCCCGGTCAGCACCACCAGCTTGTTGCGCGGCAGCACGACATCGACGTTTTTGAGGTTGTGGACCTTGGCGCCCTTGACGCGGATGTGCTGGAGCTCGGCCATAGGACGAACGGTTACCCCGTCGACGTCACCACGCAACAGGCGTTCAGCATGCGCGCGGCAAACCTGACAGCCCTTTGTCAGCTTTTTCAGGGTGCCGGGGCGGGTCATTCTCGGCCATCGCCTGCGGACGGGGCCTTTCGCGCCGCGGTGATTTCCGCGATCGGCGCTTATGCGCTCTTCGTTGTTGCTTGCCGCCGTCGTCGCCGCCTCTGCCTGCGATGGCGACCCGCTGTCGAACCCGCCGCCCATCGACGTCGGCGGTGAAGGCGAGGGCGACGAGGGCGAAGCCGTTGACGGTGAAGGCGAAGGCGCTGAGGGCGAAGGCGAGCCCGACGTCCCCGGCGACTGCCCCGCCCTGGCGGGCGCCTCGTTCGGGCCGGCCATCGACCTCGTGGTGCCGCGCTCGCGCCATGCCGCGGTGGTGCTCGACGACGGCCGGGTGATGTTGATCGGCGGCGAAGACGACACCTTTGGCCAGATCAAAGACGTGGAGATCATCGACGTCGTGGCCGGCTCGTCATCGGCGGGTCCGGAGCTGAACCAGCAGCGCTACGAGCACGCGGCCGTCACCCTCGACAACGGCGACGTCGTCGTGGCCGGCGGCTTCGGCGAAGGCGGCCACCTGAGCTCCATCGAGGTTTTTGACGGCACCGCCTGGACCGTCGTCGGCGACCTCGACCAGCCGCGCGCGGGTCTGTCGGGCTTCGTCATCGACGGCGTCGCCGTGTTCTTTGGCGGCAGCAACACCACCGCCATCCCCTCCACCGTCGTCAGCGTCGACGAAGCCGGCACCGTCGCCGTTCTCGGCGGCGTCGACGTCGGCCAGAACCGCCAGCTGTCGGCCGTGGCCCAACAGCAAGACGGCTCCGTCGTCGTCGCCGGCGGCTTTTTCACCGCGGCCATCGACACCGCCACGGTCTTTGACGTCGACAGCAGCGCCGCCCTGCCCCGCCTGCCAGCACCGGTCCGCCAGGCCGCCGCCGGCGTGGTCGGCGCCGGCGTCGTCGTTGTGGGCGGCCTCGGCGGCGTCTTTTTTGACGAGGTGTTGCTGCTCGGTCCGACGGCCTGGACGGTCACCGGTCACCTCGCCACGCCCCGGGCCAGCCCCGAGGTGGTCGCCGTCGGCGCCTGCCTCGCCGTCTGCGGCGGCATCGCCGGCGAGCCCACCGCCATCGTCGAGACCGACACCTGCGAAGGCATCGACGCCGACGGACGTGTGCTGCCGATGGCCTCGTTGCCGGCGGCGACGTTCTCGTTCTCGCTGACGGCCCTGCCCGACGGCCGGGCCTTGTTCGCCGGCGGCACCCTGGAGGCCTCGCACGTCGCCGAAGCCCGGGTGCTCACCCCGCAGTAGGCAGCTCGCTCTGCGCAGCCGGTCGGGTCGCGGCGGCGCCATCGGGCGGCCAGCGCTTGCCCTGGTCGGCGTCTTCGTGGGAACCGTGCGACCGATTTTCGGTCGACGAGGTTCTCGATGCGCCAGTTCACCACCCGCGAGCGCATGCGCTACGCCTTTGACAACACCCTCGCCAAGGGAACGATCGCGCTCATCGCCTGGCTGGCCATCATCAGCGCCGTCGCCATCTTTTTCTTTGCCGCTGTTCTCGTCGTCACCGGCATCGGTCCGCCGCCCGAAGCCGGCCACGCCGCCGAGGGTCTCTCGCTCGGTGAAGCCGCCTGGGAATCGCTGATGCGCACCCTCGACGCCGGCACCATGGGCGGCGATCAAGGTTGGGCCTTTCGCATCATCATGCTCGGCGTGACGCTGGCCGGCATCTTCATCCTGTCGACGTTGATCGGCGTGTTGTCGTCGGGCCTCGAAGAGCAGATTGAAGAGCTGCGCAAGGGCCGCTCGCGCGTCGTCGAGACCGACCACACCCTGATCCTCGGCTGGTCCGAGCAGGTCTTCCCGATCCTCACCGAGCTCATCGAGGCCAACGGCTCGAAGAAGAACCCGGCCATCGTCATCCTCGGCACCCTCGACAAGGTCGAGATGGAAGACGCCATCCGCGACATGGTCTCGGACTGGAAGAACACGCGCATCATCTGCCGCACCGGCAGCCCCATCGAGCTGCTCGACCTGCAGATCGTCAGCGTCGACACCGCCAAAGCCATCATCGTCCTGGCCCCCGACGGCGCCGACGGCGAAAAGAACGACGACCCCGACGTCGACGTCATCAAGGCGCTGCTGGCGGTCACCAACAACCCCGATCGCAAGGCCGGCAAATATCATCTGGTTGCCGAGATCCGCGACCCGAAGAACGTCGAGGTCGCCGAGATGGTCGGCAAAGATGAGGTCGAGCTGGTCCTCGTCGGCGACTTGATCGCCCGCATCATGGCCCAGACCTGCCGGCAGTCGGGGCTGTCGGTCGTTTATACAGAATTGCTCGACTTCGGCGGTGTCGA
Organism: Myxococcota bacterium; assembly: GCA_046593615.1. Classification (GTDB taxonomy): domain Bacteria; phylum Myxococcota; class UBA727; order UBA727; family VGSZ01; genus VGSZ01. The sequence goes on from JBKJNL010000627.1 coordinate 5,627, forward strand.
AATCTACTTCAAAGAAGAGCCCCAGCTCACCGGTCGCAAATTCTTCGAGTGCCTGCTCGCCCACGAAGACTCCGCCGTCATCGGCATCCGCCCGAAGGACGGCCCGCCGCTGCTCAACCCGCCGATGCAGACGCAGATCGCCGCCGGTGATCGGCTGATCGTCATCGCCGAAGACGACGACGCCATCACGCTCTCCGGCACCGTCTCGCGCCCCGATGCGAGCCACATCACGCTGGTGCAGCCGGCGGCACCAAAGGCCGAGCGCTCACTCATCCTCGGCTGGAACTGGCGCGGCACCCACGTCGTCAACGAGCTCGATGCCTACGTCCCCGAGGGCTCGAGCATCCACGTCGTCGCCGAGACCGAGGGCGCCCGCGAATCGATCGCCGAGCACTGCAACGACCTGCAGCGCATGAAGCTCACGTTCCAGCAGGCCGACACCACCGACCGACGCATCTTGGATGGCCTCGACGTCTCGACCTTCGATCACGTGATCGTGCTCTGCTACTCCGACGACCTCGCGGTCGCCAAAGCCGACGCGCGCACCCTCATCACGCTGCTCCACCTGCGCGACATCTCGCAGAAGACCAACAAGCGACTGTCGATCGTCAGCGAGATGCTCGACATCAACAACCGCCGCCTCGCCGAGGTCACCAACGCCGATGACTTCATCGTCAGCGACCGCCTGGTGAGCTTGATGCTCTCGCAGATCTCCGAGAACAAAGAGCTGAACATCGTCTTCAAGGACCTGTTCTCACCCGAAGGCAGCGAGGTCTACCTGAAGCCCGTAGAACTCTACGTGAAGCGCGGTACGCCGCTGACATTCTCGACGGTGATCGCGGCGGCGGCCCAGAAGGGCGAGGTCGCGTTCGGCTACAAGGTCGCCGCCCAGGCCGGCGACGCCAGCAAGTCCTACGGCGTCGTCGTCAGCCCAAAGAAGTCGCTGCAGCTGACCTTCCAGCCCGGCGACAAGCTCATCGTGCTCGCCGAGAATTGAGCGGCTGAGAGGCCTTTACAGGGCGCCGGCCAGAGGGCATCCGTCGTCGACGTCCGCTGTGCAGGGCGGGCGTTGCCCGTCCCGCAGGGACCCACCGACCGGAGCTCTCCTCCATGACCGAACCGACCGCCGAGTCCACCGCTTCCAACACCAACAACGCCGCACACGACGCGCAGAACGCTGGCCAGAACGCTGGCGGGGCGGGCGCC
>JBKJNL010000634.1:0-3851 GCA_046593615.1 Myxococcota bacterium
AACGACAGCGGCGTCTCCGCGGGCCCCCGCTCGACCACGGTCACGCCGTCGTCGCCGCGCAGCCACACCCGGCGGCAGCGGGCCGCGGCGTGCAGCAGGGCCACGTCATAGACAGAAATTCGCACGCCGCTGTTGAACCAAGACATGACAGCAGGACACACCACACCGATGTCGGCCTTTGAGGTCTCGACGTTGTTCATCGAGAACTGGCCCTTGCGCGACAGGTCGATCCAGAACAGCGAGCCCTCGGCCAGATCGAACACCAGCGGCACAAACATGCCGTTGTCGCCTTGCAGGTCGAACTTGAGCTCCACGCTGCGGGCGTCGAAGTGCTGGCCGCCGACGTCGTCGCGCAGCATCAACCCGGCAAACCCACGCTCGAGCAGTGAGAACGACAGGCCCGAGTAGGCGTTGACGACCATGACGGCGTAGCGGTGGCCGGCGGCGCGGGCGGCGGCGCGGTCGATGTCGACGAATTCCGAGGCGCCGTCGGGGAAGGGCGCGCTGGTGCGGTCACCCGAGCTCGTCGCAATCGTCTTGCCGCGACTTTGTTCGTATTTCAATTGATAGTAGGAACAGACACCCTGGTACGACCAGCGTTCGTCAAAGAAGCCCACCGAGAGGTCGAGGTCGGTGCGTCCGCGCTCGCCCGCGTCAGGGCCCTGGAGCGCGAGGCCGGGGTCGGGCTGGCACCAGTGCAAGAAGAGGCGGGCCGTCTTGCTGTCGGCGACCGGCAGGCGCGAGCCGCGCGTCAGGGCCACGGCGGAGCGGCCGGCGCCGCGCTCGTTGCTCGGCGCCACCACGGTCTGCAGGCCGCGGTCGACGATGGCGTCGTCGAAGTGCTGCTGGTCGGCGAAGCGGGCCAGCAGCTCGTCATCGAGCAGGCGCACCAGCGGGGCGACGACGTCGGCGGACAGCGGCGGCCGGGCGTCGGTCTTGATCACCGCCCGGGCCAGCGTGCCCTTCGGCCAGAACACCCGGGGCTGCGCGGGCTGCAGCCGCGTCGGCAGGACCCCGCGCAGGGTCAAGAGCACGGGCGTGGCGAAGCGGGCCCGGTGTTTTTCGAAGAGCGCCTGCACCTCGGCGACGGGCGTGACGGCTTCGGGCGGCGCGCCCACCGGCAGAGCGGGCCGGCCGGCGGCGGTGCGCAACGCGTGGTCCAGGCGGCGGGCCAGCTCGCCCGGGCGCTCGTCGAGGGCGGCCAGCATCTGCGGCACGTTGTAGATCTCGACCGCCGCGGAGAAGCGGCGCATCCACGTCGACGCCGGCGGCGCCGGCGTGCCGTCGGGCTGACGCTCGCGCACCACCGCAAAGGCGGCGCAGATGTTCGGGAAGCGCTTGACGTGCTCGTGCGGGTGCAGCCGCTCACCGACGCCGATCCACGCGCCGCGGTGGCGCAGCATGTCTTCGACGAGCGCGTCCTTTGCGAAGCCGTCGAGCAACCCCAGCAGCGTGCGCCGCAGCGGCCGCGAGAGCTTCGCCACCTTGAAGCGCCGCACCTTTTGCGTCGCGGTCTCGCGCACCTGCTTGCGGCCGCTCGGGCCCACGACCGGAGAGAGCCCCACGAAACGCCGGCGGGTCCGGGCATCCAACGCAACGACGCGGTCGACGGGCACGAGGCCCGGGTCGGCCCCCGACAGGGCAGCCAGGAAGCGCAGCACATCGGTGGCGGTCTTCAGGTGCAGCTGCGCCGTCGGCAACACGCGCGCCGGATCGACGGCGACGAACAAGGTGCCAAAGACGTGGGCGACGTTCTCCTTGACCGGGATGACCGCGGGCAGCCACGACAGCACGCGCAGCCCGCCGCGCTGCACCAGCACCTTGAGGTCGGCGACGTCGACGGGGCTCATCACCTGCTTGCGCGCGCAGAACGACACGAACAGCGCCTGGGCCCGGGCATCGAGGGCGTCGACGCCGACGACATCAGCGCCGACATCAGGGGCGGGGTCGGGCACATCCAGGCGCTGAAAGCGCGGGTGCTCGGCGGGCACGGTCAGCGGCGCCGCGGCCTGGAAGAAGGGCGAGCCGCGGTCGGCGTGCTGGTGACAAATCGGGCAGCCCGCGTAGCTGACGCCGTCGAAGCAGACGTCGCAGACCACGTGACGGCAGGGGTTCAACACATGGGTGGAACCGCGGGCATCGCAGGTCAAACAAGGCTGGTCTTCGGCTTGAAAAAAGTGGACCAACACCCTCTGCCAATAGAGCGCGCGGGTGTCGGCGGGGATGCCGGCCGGGAACGAGCGGAACAGCGGCTCGTGGGTCTGGTTGGCGCCCTTGTGCGCGGCCAGCACCTGCCAGGTGCGCTCACCGATCTGGCCGATCTCGTCGACGGCGTGGCCGGCCAGCCGCTGCTGCAGGCGGTGCGACATCACGTAACCAAGGCCGCCCAGCGCCAGGGCCACGCCGGCCGCGGCGCGCTCGGCCGCCGGCGAGGGCGCCCGGCCGGTGTCCTCCAGGAACAGCAGGCCCTGGCGACGCAACAAGACATCTTGGATGGTCGGATTCTGCTCGTTCATGATGTTCTCAAAAAGGCAGGGCGGCGGGAGAATCTCTTCTCGCGCCGCCCTGTGATTGCCGCGGCTTGCGCCGTGGCTCGAAGGAAATCGTCGCCGCTGGTTTCAGATTTTAGAAGGAAGCGTCGACTGGGCCTTCGCGGTCAGTGTTCCACGGGCGCCGCGCCGCTGTCACGCCGGAGCGGGCCCACACGAAAACAAAGATGCTAAGGAAAGAGCATGTCGCGCCATGTCCATGACGTTCGCTTCTCGTCACCCGCCGTCGAACGGGCCCGCGCCAAAGCCGAAGAGCGCGCCCGCGCCCTGCACCAGGGGGCCACTGGTCGCGTGGTCGGCGACCGCGTCGACCTCTCTGTGCTGCTCGACGAGGTCGGTGAGAGCCCGCTTGAGATCAAAGAGACGCTGCCGCGGGCCTGGGTGCACCAGCTGCTCGACGACAAACGCGAGATCCACTGGGGCGCCAACGGCGACGGTGAGCTCCAGGTGCAGATGTACAAGGAGTCCGCCTTTGTCCGCATGAAGGGCAAGTGCTTCTTGCGCCTCGTGCACCCCTGCGTGCGCTGCGGCCAGCGCGACGTGCCCTTCGAGTGGACCCTCAAGATCGACCTGCGCCTCGTCGAGCGCGCGCCCGAGGTCGAGATCGACGCCGACTTCGAAGCCCACAACGACGGCGACGACCACGCCGGCTCGATGCTCGGCGACGCCGCCGACCTCGAAGACCTCGACATCGCCAGCTACGTCGGCGACACCATCGACGTCGGCCAGGTGATGCGCGAGCAGCTGTTCCTCGAGCTGGCCCCGCACCCCAACTGCGAATCGCCCGGCTCGGTGCTCGGCGAGAAGTGCGCGTTCGACGCCGAGCAGAAGAAGCTGCAGGAAGAGCGCGACGGCTGGATCGATCCCCGCTGGGGCCCGCTCATGGCCTTGAAGGCCCAGCTGCCGATGGCCGCGGCGCGCGTCGACAACGACAAAGCCAACTACGACGACGACAAGACCATGAAGACCGAGACCCGCGGGCTGGCCGACGACTTCGACGACGACTTCGACGACGGCGTCGACGAGAACGCCGACACCCAGAAGATCGTCATGCCCAACCAACCGCGGGGCATGAAAAAGGCGATGACCGAGGCGATGGCAAGGGCGGCGCCGGCGGCGGCGCGGCCGGTCCGCCCCGACGACGACACCCTCGAGAGCATCGCACCAGACTCCCGCTCCGGGGCCGCCGGACGCAACGCGGCGTCCGATGACGCCACCGAGCTGCCCCGCTCACCGCCGTCGATGCGCAAAGCGCCGCCCGCCATAACGTCCAGCGCGTCGTCCAGCGCGTCGTCCAGCACG
>JBKJNL010000676.1:0-2794 GCA_046593615.1 Myxococcota bacterium
CCCTACCTGCTGCACACCGCCGTCGCCCTCGCCGTCGGTCTCACTGTCGGCTGGTGGATGGCCATCGCCCTGGACCATGTGGCTCTGCGCGCCGGCGAAGAGGGCGATGGCCATCCACCAGCCGACGGTGAGGCCGACGGCGAGGGCGACGGCGGTGTGCAGCAGGTAGGGCCCGTACCAGATGCGCGAGCGCGTCGGCCAGGCCAACTCGAGGTCGCGGCCGATGTCGACGAAGAGGGGGTCTTTGTTGAGCAGGCCGGTCTCGGTGGCGACATAGCCGTCGTACTGCGCCTTGAGCATGCCGATGAGACCGACGTTGCGCGGCGAGTGCGGGTCGTCTTTGGTGTCGGAGTGCAGGTGGTGGCGGCGGTGCATCACGACCCAGAGCTTCGGGTCGAAGCTGGTCCACCAGGGTCCGAAGGTCAGCAGCGACCAGCGCGCCCACGGGTGCAGGCGAACGCTGCCGTGAGCCAGCGCGCGGTGGTAGCCGATGCTCGTGATGCCGATGGTCAAGCCGTAGGCAAGCAGGAACACAAGGACGCAGGCAGCGACGTACATGGACTCATTCTAGAGACAATCGTCGGCGCAATCGTCATGGCTCTGTCAGCCCGGCGAATTGAATTTCCCTGCCCCCGCTGCGTGCGACGTTGCGCCCTTCGTGGCGCGTTGCGCTGAAGCGCGTCGTCGTCGCCACACCGAACGCACACGCCGGGTAGCGTCGCGTTTTCTGGACGATCAGGGCGCGCAGGCGACGAGGGCGCAGCTGGTGCCGCTGCCATTGCCGCTCTGCACCAGCGCGCTGACGTCGATGATTTCGTTGAGCGCTGTGACCTGACAGGCGTCGAGCTCGGGGTTGCCCGTCACCGTGAGCGTGCCGCCGACACCGGCGTCGCCCGCGGCTTCTCCGTCGTCGGCGTCGAGGCCGATGAGCCCCGCGATGCTCGAGAGCGTGGGGTTGTCGCTGATGAGCAGGCCGCCGTCGATGCGGTGGAGCGCGGCGAAGCCGCACAGATCCTCGAGGATGAAATTGTCGCTGATGCGCACGTCGGCACCCGGGGCCAACACCACCGGCTGGGCCGGATCGCCGACGACGACGACGGACAGGTTGCTGTTGCTCTCGATGTTGAGCTCGGGAAAGCTCGCCGTGGTCACGGCGCCGACGTCGCGCACGGCGGGCAGGGTGGCCTCAAAGAGGCGTCCGTTGCTGCCGATGTCGATGCAGCCCGCCTCGGTCAGGGCCTCGAGGATCAGCGTTTCGAGCCGCGACGTGCGAATCACCAGGCAACCTTTGACGGTCTCGAGCGACGGGGCCACCAGCGTCTCGATGCTGTCAAAGGCCAGCCCGCCGATGGCGGTCATGGTGACGACGAGACTGCCCGGCACGCCCACGGCGCGGAACGCGCGGTCCCAGCGCGCGAGCCCGGTGTCGAGCTCGGCGCGCGAACCGATGGAGACGAGGCTGTCGAAGCGGATCTCGGCGTCGGGAGCTGCGGAGTCGAAGCCGTTGTCGACGACGTAGATCGAGTCTTCGACGAGCTCGAGCCGATCGGCCGCGAAGCGCGTCAGCCTGCTGTTTTCAAAGACAAAGACGAAGCCGCCGACGCGGGTCAGGGCCGGCAGCGAGACCTCGGCGAGGAGATCGTTGGTGGGTCCGACGATGTCGCCCAGCACCTGCAGGTCGCCGCCGACTTCGACAAGGGCCGGCAGGCTGAGCTCGGTGAGCTCGAGGTTGGGCGCCGTCTCGGGGAACTCGCCGTTGTCGATGGCGACGTCGAAGCCGGCTTCGCCGATGCGCAGTGCGCCCTGCACCAGCGCGAGCAGCGGCGCCGAGATCGTCTCGACCTCGGTGTTGCGCAGGATGAAGTTGCCGGTGACCTGTTCAAGGGCCGGCAGCCGCAGGTCGGCCAGCGCCGTTGTGCCGTCGACAATCAGGTCGCCGTCGATGCAGCGCAGGGTCGCCAGGTTGTTGGTGCTCGAGACGCCCGCGCCGAGCACGACGGTGCCGGCGGCGCGCTCGCGGTTCACGAAGACGCTGAGGTCGGCGTTGTTGTCGGCTTCGAGCCGGCCCCCGGGAACAAGGAACTCGTCGAGCGTGAGGTCGTCGCAGGCGGCCACGGCGCCTTCGCCTTCACCTTCGCCTTCGCCTTCGCCTTCGCCCTCGCCCTCGCCTTCGGCGGGGCCGACGATGTCGACGCAGAAGCCGTCGCGGCACTCGAACTCGAGCGCGCAGTCATTGTCGACCGTGCAGGCCTTTGCGAAGTCGCCGAAGTCGTCATCGACGTCGAGCACGCAGGCGGACAGGGCGGCGATCGCCACGACAGGCAGCAGGCCCGACAACCGGTTGGCGCGCCACATCACTCCACCCCCGGAAACGCGATCAACGCCGCGCCGACGCCGGCGGCGATGACGCCACCGACCACGAGCGCTCCGCCGCCGACGGCGGTGGGCATGCCCCAGCTGTTCCAGGCTGCTGCTTGTTCGGCGCCCGCGACGCGGTGGTCGGCGGCTGCGCTGACGTCGTCGTCGGCGTGGGCGTCGTCGAATGACGTGCGTTGTTCCTGGTAGGCGAACCAGGGGCCGGCGCCGACGACAGCGGCGACGGATCCACCGACGACGGCGACGGCGCCGCCACCGACCAGGACCCACGGCAGCACGCCGGGGTCGCGCGGGACCGCGACGACGACGGGTGCCGGCGCCGCGGCCTCGGGCGGGGACGGCGGCAACAGCAGGCCGGCATCGGCGTAGGTGCGCTCGAGCAGTCCGCGCAGCTTCGGCCGCATCAGCGTCGACAACG
>JBKJNL010000874.1:0-2890 GCA_046593615.1 Myxococcota bacterium
CCTCGACGGAGAGGTACCAGCCGTCGTCGTAGGCGCTGAGGCGCTGAGGCGCCTGATCGATGCCGGTGGCCGGACCGACGTCGCCGCTCATGTGGCCGTCGCGCGCGCCGGTGAACAAGCCGGTGACGTCGACGGCGGGGTCGGTGAATTCGTCGTTGGCGGCGTTGTCATCGACGAAGTCTTCGACAGGCGCACCGCCCGGGATCGACTGCCGTTGTTGGGGATCGGGAGCGTAGGTCCGCTCGGCCATGCAGCCCGAGCCGACGAGGAGGAGAGCTGCACCCGTCGACGTCCCAAGCACCAAACGCATCTGCATCGTGTCCTCCTGCTGGCCATTCGCGCACTGCCCGGGCATCGGGCGCGTTCAGGGTACGGGCGCGTTGGCGATCCGCCGCTATCGCCGAAGCGGTGAGACACGTGTCGGCCGTCACCTCAAGAAGAAACGGCAGAGCACACGACCAGGCAGAGAAACCGATGACAGGGCGGCAATCGGCATAGGGGACGGCGAGCATCGCTCGCCGTTCCCCTGCCACACCACCGGACAGGCGGGTCCGCATCCGGCGGTTCGGTCCGTTGAGGTCACGTTGCGAGTCGGGGGAGCCCCTTCTCGTCGAAGAAACTGATCGGAAGCTCGAAGTTGATGGATGGCTGGCGGGTCGCGCTCCACCGGGCGCCTCTGCCGCCGCGGCGTTGCTTGACCACGATGGTTCGCAGGCGATGCCGGACCCATTTGTCGAGATCACGCAGGGTGGTCGGGCTCTCGCCGAGCTGGAAGTAGTTCTTCCAGCCCAGAAGGTAGCTCCGGAGGCCCTTGATGACGTCGTCGAGGCTCTTGCCCACCGTTCGGCGGGTCAGCCCCCTCACGCGGTCCTTCATCGTCGCGATCGACTGGGGCGCGATGCGTCGCCGCACCGTCCCCTTCGACATCCGGAACGAGAAGCCGAGGAACTTCCTCGTCGTCGCCCGGGCCACCGCACTCTTCTCCTCGTTCACCTTCAGGCGAAGGCTTTCGAAGAGACGGCGTAGGCCAGCCATCACCCGCTCTCCCGCCTTCATCGACCGCACGTAAACGTTGCAGTCGTCGGCGTAGCGGCAGAAGGCATGGCCTCGTCGCTCCAGCTCCTTGTCCACCTCGTCGAGGAGGACGTTCGCCAGCAACGGCGACAAGGGCCCGCCCTGCGGCGTGCCCTCGTGCCGCTCCATCACCACGCCGTTCAGCATCACGCCCGCCTCGAGGAAGCGGTGGATCAGCCGAAGCAGGCGTTTGTCCTCGATGCGCTTCGCCAGACGTCCCATGAGCACGTCGTGGTTCACGCGATCGAAGAACTTCGACAGGTCGACGTCGACGACGATTTTCCGGCCCTCCTGCTGGAACCGCTGCGCGGCAAGCACTGCCTGGGCCGCGGAGCGGCCCGGTCGGAATCCGTAGTTGCTCGTCGAGAACGTCGGGTCGAACAGCGGTTGCAGCACCTGCAGCACCGCCTGTTGCACCACCCGATCGACGACGGTGGGAATGCCAAGCTCTCGCATCCAACCGTCCTTCTTCGGGATCGACACCCGGCGCACCGGCGCTGGCCGATAGCTCCCCGACAGCAGCTGCTGCCGGAGCTCTTCGCCATGGGCGGTGAACCAGTCGTCGACGACGTCGACGGTCATTCCGTCGACGCCAGCGCTTCCCTTGTTCTGCTTCACTCGTTTCATCGCGGCCCTCAGGTTCGCGTGGGCTGCCACGCGCTCCATCAGCGCCGCCGTGCCTGAGCGCTCGGTCTCGTGGCCCTCCGTCGGCAAGGACCTCCCGCCCCGCCCCGGCGACCCGGCTTCACCTGGTTCTCGGTTGCGTGGCCCCGTGTCGGGCTTCTGGGACTGCTTGTCGTCGACAACCATGAGCGATTGCTCTCCGTACCGTTTGGCCCTTCGTCGACGAGAGGCGGAAGCAAATCCACGTCGTCGACTACTACGGCCGCTGCTGACTTCTCTCTCCGCAGAGGTCGCCCTCGACGTCGCCCTTTCAGGCACAAGGAGAGATCTCCCCGGGTAAGAACGCGGTCCTTCACCGCGCGGGCGCCGGATTTACGCCGCCGAGCCTTGGTCACGAGAGCTTTGCGGTTTCTTGGCCGCTCGCCCTGCTCGGTCACCGCCTGTCATCCGGTTCTTGTTCATCGCCCCGCGGTTGCGCTCGCCGCTTCCTTCACGCCGTCCTCGCGGATCGACGCTCTGCGGTTCGCTTCGCTCGCTGTGACCAGCTCACGGGTGGACTTTCACCTCCAAGACCGCGCCCATGCCGGGCGCACAAGAAAAAGGCGGCACGTGGCCGCCTCTTTCCGGGTTGGTCCGCGCTTGTTCCCGAGGGAACCAGCGACAGGTGCCAACAGCAAGCTCAGTTCTTGGGCGCGCCGCCGCAGGAACCTTCGCCGGCCTTCTTTTCGCCGCCGCAGGAACCTTCGGGAGCCTTGGCAGCGTCGGCGGGAGCAGCGGTGCCGTCAGCGGCGGTGGCCGCGGCGGGAGCCGGCTCGGTCGTCGCGGGCGTCTCGGCGGGCGCGTTGTTGGTCGTGCTGCAGGCCATCGAGAGGAGGGCGGCGGCGCCAACGGAAACGAGGAGCGTCTTCTTCATCATGGTCATGACCTCAAAATGCCCTTGTGGGGCGTGTGGTTGGTGTTGGGGCGGAACCTGTCGACGTTGCGGTACCTCACCGTCATCAAGCTGCACGAACGTGGAATCTGTCACTCGACATCCTCCGGCGCTCGTGCCTCCGCCTTCCCGCGGCGAACAATCGCCAGAGCGCAGACGGAAAGCAAGTGCCGCGTCTTCAGATCAACGGCCCGTTTCCCGAGCCGTTCCAGCGCCGTTGACGACGCCGGATGCGACTTCTAGAAGACCGCGCTGAGGCGC
>JBKJNL010000095.1:0-12298 GCA_046593615.1 Myxococcota bacterium
GGTGCTGCTGCTCGACGAGCCAGCGGCCGGCATGAATACCCGCGAAAAGTCTGAGCTGATGGTGTTGATTCGCAAGATTCGCGATGATTTCGGATTGGGTGTTTTGCTGATCGAGCACGACATGAAGCTGGTAATGGGCATCTGCGAAAAGATCACCGTGCTCGATCACGGCGAGACCATCGCCTGCGGCACGCCCGTCGAAGTGAAGAACAACAAGAAGGTCATCGAGGCCTACCTCGGCGTCGAATCCAAGGAGCTGCAGGCATGACCGGCGCGACGCCCCGGCCGCCGCGTGAGCCGCTGCTGACCATCAAAGACCTGCACGTCGCCTACGGCGCCATCACCGCCCTCAGCGGCGTCGGCCTCACGGTCGGCAAGGGCGAAATCGTGGCGCTCATCGGCGCCAACGGCGCGGGCAAGACGTCGACGCTGCGGGCGGTCTCGGGGATGTTGCGCCCGCGCCAGGGCCACATCGTCCTCGACGGCAAGCCCATCACCAACAAGAAGAGCCACGAACTCGTGCCCCTCGGCATGGCCCACGCCCCCGAAGGCCGCGGCATCTTTTTGAACCTGACGGTCGACGAGAACCTCACCCTCGGCGCCTACCTGCGCAAAGACACGCCCGAGATCGAGAAGGATCGGCAGCAGGCCTTTGACCTGTTCCCGCGTCTCCTCGAGCGACGTGCACAGCGGGCCGGCACGTTGTCGGGGGGCGAGCAGCAGATGCTCGCCGTCGGCCGCGCGTTGATGTCGCGCCCGCGGCTGCTGCTGCTCGTCGTGCCGAGCCTCGGCCTGGCCCCTCAGGTCATCGAGAAGATCTTCGCGATCCTGAAGATGATCAACGAGCGCGGCGTGTCGATCCTGCTGGTCGAGCAGAACGCCCACCTGGCGCTGGGCCTGTGCCACTACGCCTACGTCCTCGAGACCGGCGCCGTCTGCATGGAAGGCACCGGCAGGGATCTGCTCGCCAGCGACGAGATCAAAAAGGCCTACCTCGGAGAGTAGGTCGCGCCTGCCCACGGTCGTGGGGGGCACGAACATCGCCCGTCGTCGGTCCGCAACGCGTCGCGTTACGATCGGCCACCGCCGTGGGAAGCGCACGATGGAGTTGCGGCATGCCGGTTCCCCGGCGAACATCCCGCCATGTCGTCGTCGCCCGATCTCGCCCGCCCCTCGTTCGTTGCCAGCTTGTTCACGACCACCGCCGAGCGCGCGCTGCTGGTGACGGCGCTGTGCCTGACGGTGGCCGCGGGCTGCAACTCGTGCTGCGCCGAAGAGCCCCTCGTCCCCGACGCCGTCGAGAAGGTCTGCAACCTCGCCAAGAGCTGCCCCGACAACGACGAATTCCGCTACGGCGCCTGCTCCCAGGGCGGCTGCGAGACCGACGGCGACTGCTGCCCCGGCACGCGCTGCCGCACCGACCTCAACGCCTGCTTCCCGCGGCTGCTCGACAGCGAGTTCGAGTGCGAGACCAACGCCGACTGCCCCGACACCGCCCAGGTCTGCGCCACCATCTCCGTCGGCGGCCGCGACCCCTTGCCGACCTGCATCTACGAGACCTGCGGCGGCGACGCCGACTGCGGCGACTTCCGCGCCTGCTACGCCGGCCTGTGCATCAGCAACACGCCCTGCGGCGGCGCCTGCCCGACGGGCACGGTCTGCGAGCTCAACTCCGGCAGCTGCCACGCGCTGCCGACGGTGGCCATCAAGGACGAAAACGGTGACCCCGGCGTCGACGCCAGCTGCACGCGCGAGTGCAGCAACGGCCTCATGATCTTGAAGACGCCGAACACGATGTCGGGCGACGTCTGCTGCGCCATCGAGTGCGTGTGCGAGCCGCTGCCGCCCATCGTCATCAGCCGCATCGGCCACTACACGCGCGTGGCCGTCAGCGCCAACGACGTCCTCGTCTCCGCCTACGACGCCGAATTCGGCGACCTCGTGGTGGCCCGCTTCAACCCGCAGAACGGCCGCCGCGAGAAGCCCTTCGAGTTCGTCGACGGCGTGCCCCTCGGCGGCGTGGCGACGAACGATCCCATCGGCCCGCGCCAGGGCATCCGTGAGCCGGGACCCAACGTCGGCACGCACACGAGCATCGCTGTCGACGGCGCCGGCCTGGCGCGCATCGCCTACCACGACGTCAGCGGCAACGCGCTCAAGGTCGCCGTCGAAGGCCCGACCGTCGGCACCTGGCGCACCCACTTCGTCGACGGCGCCGCCAACCCCGACGTCGGCCAGGTCGGCACGTTCACCGACATCGCCGTCGGCCAGAACGGCACGATCTTCGTGACCTACCTGGCCCACAACACCACGCTGGCCAGCGTCACCGGACCGGGCACCGGCGTGAAGCTCGCCCGCTCGCGCAACGCCAACCCGCAATCCGCCGCCGACTGGGAGCTCTTCGTCGTCGACGCCCGCCCCTTCACCATCGACCCCGCGCTGCGCGACGAGCCCGCCGAGATGCCCCGCGGCCGCGGCCTGCACACGGCCCTCGCGCTCGACGGACAGAACGCGGTCATCGGCTACTACGACCACGGCGAAGGCGACGTGCGCGTGGCCCTGTTCAGCGGCGCCGGCGCACCGACCATCGGCGTCAGCGTCGTCGACGGCGACGGCCAGGGCGGACGCCGCACCGGCGACGTCGGCCGCTACCCCGCCGTCGGCGTGAGCGGCACCGACCTGCTCGTCGCCTACGAAGACAGCGCCCGCCACGAGCTGCGCTACTGGAAGGGCCCCAAAGCGACCCCCGGACAAGGCGGCGCCTACGGCACGGCCGACAGCATCCGCGAGCCCAACCGCTCGGGCAGCCACTTCGTCGGCGCCGGCGCCCGCATGTCGACCGACGGCGCCCGCCCGGTGCTCGTGCACCAGGACGCCTCGACCCTCGACCTGCGCTTCGCCACCTTTGACGGCGCGGCCTGGGCCCCGACGACCATCCTCGACACCGGCGCCAACGGCTTCTACGCCGACGTCGCCGTCTCGGCCGGCAAGGCCTTTGTCTGCTCCGTCGTCGCCGAGCTCGACCCGCGCGGCAAAGAGCGCTCGCAGTTGCGCGTCGACATCCAACCCCTCCCCTGAGCCGGGTGCTCCGCTGACCGCCTCGCTCCACCCGGCCCGCCCCCAGCTGTTCTTGCCGCTGCGCAACCGCGCGGTGTTCCGGCAACAGTCGTTCGACAACGAGCAGGGCGGCTTGTTCGTCGCCGGCGACGTCGACGTGGCCCTCGGCGAAGAGGTCGTCCTCGAGATCTCGTTTCTCGAAGAGCAGGTGCGCTTCCGCATCCGCGCCATCGTGAAATGGAAGCGCACCACGGCCTCGCGCCGCGCGCTTCCCGGCGTCGGCCTGGCGTTCTTGCCGTCGGAGTCACACACCCGCGCCCAGCTCGAGGCCTTTGTCGACGGCGAGCACGTCGACCACGTCGAGCGCGACACGCGCCGCTATTCGCTGCACCTCGAAATCAAGGTCGAAGGGCACGGCACGAAGAACACCGACGACCTCGGCGCCGGCGGCTGCTTTCTGCTGTGGGACACCTCTCCACCGCCCATCGGCACGATGCTGCGCCTCAAGCTGGCCGCACCCGGCGCGTTCTTTTCGTGGATCACGCTGCCGGCGACGGTCTGCTGGCACCGCAGCAGCGCCGACGTCTCGGGCGAGCCTCAACCCGCCGGCCGGGGACGCGACGGCTGCGGCGTGCAGTTCGTCTTTGCCGCCGACCCGCGCAAGCAAGAGCGCGAGCAGCGCCGACTCAAGAAGCTGCTCGCGGTGCTCAAAGAGCGCGTGGTGCGCGAGCTGCGCGTGACCATCGCCCGGCCGTCGTCGCTGTTGCCGTCGTCGTCGGAGCGGGCGTCGTCACCGGCGTCGAAGCCGCCGTCGCCGTCGATGCTGCCGCGGAAGTAGCCGCTTCTCCAACCGCTGCCGACGCGTTCACCCATCGGCGTCGACGACTCCTCGACAAATGGCGAGCGGCCCGGCTCTCGGGATAGGGTCGCGCGACTTTTGGAGATTCACCCGACCATGGCCAAGAACGACAAGACCGCGCCCCGCACCGCCCAAGCCAAAGCCGGCGCCAACGGCAATGCAAAAACCAAAGCCACGGGCAAGCCCCCGGTGAAGGTCGATCCCCCAAAGGCGCCGCAGAAGCACGAAGGCCCGTTCACGCTGGCCATCGACATCGGCGGCACCGGGCTCAAGGCCTCGGTCCTCGACAAGACCGGCGGCATGACGACGGAGCGCGTGCGCATGGACACGCCGCAGCCGTGCAACCCCAAGCTGCTCATCGAAGGCCTCGTCGAGCTCGCCAAGCAGCTCACGGCGCTCGGCCAGAAGTGGGACCGCATCTCGGTCGGCTTCCCCGGCCTCATCCGCCACGGCAAGATCATCACGGCGCCGAACCTCGGCACCGAGGCCTTTGGCGGCTTCGACCTCAAGGCCGCCATCGAGAAGCGCCTCGGCGCCCCCGTCCGCGCCGTCAACGACGCCGACATGCAGGGCCTGGCCGCCATCGCCGGCAAGGGCGTCGAGATGGTGTGCACCCTCGGCACCGGCTTCGGCACCGCGCTCTTCCAGGACGGTCGCTTGCAGACCCACCTCGAGATCGCCCACCTGCCGTTTCGCAAGGGCGAGACCTACGACCAGCAGCTGGGCGACCGCGCGCGCAAAGAGATCGGCACAAAGAAGTGGCTGGCCCGCGTCGACGAAGCCGTCGGCAACATGCAGACGCTCACCTGCTACGACCGCCTCTACCTCGGCGGCGGCAACGCCAAGAAGGTCGACGGAGCGGCCCTGCCAAAGAACGTCTCCCTCGTCGACAACTCCGCCGGCATCCTCGGCGGCATCAAGCTGTGGGACGACCTGCTCGGCGACGTCTGAGCGTGGGAGCTGGCCGCGCTGGCACGGGTCCCTGTCACCGGGTCCTGGCACCGGTCGCTGGCAGCGGGTCGCCGGCACCGGTCGTCACGGCTGCCGTCACTCCAGCGGTCGTCGAGCCGTATTGGACGAGCAAGTGAACAGCAGGAGGCCTGAAACCGTCCGACCCGCGAATCCCGTGCACAGCTGTGCACAGCTGAGCACACGCTGAGCAGACCGCTTGCCAGAAACCGTGACGCCGCAGCTCGACGCAAGCCTTGATGCCCGCCGACCCGCCACCGACCCGACCTTTGTCAGCCGCACGAAGACCCAGGAGCCCCATGCGCCAGTCGTTGATCCCGTTCGCTTTGCTCGCCCTCCTCGCTGCCACCGCGTTTGCCGGACCGCCGGCCAAGGCGCCTCCGGCGGCGGCGACGCCCGCGACGCCAGCAACACCGGCGACGCCGGGGACGCCAGCCACGCCCGCGACCCCGGCCACCCCAGCGGTCCCGCCCCCGGTCGTCGGCAAGCGCACCTTTGCCATCGACGCGAAGCAGAGCTCGATCGTCATCCAGGTCTTCAAAGACGGCGCCGCCGCCGCCCTCGCCCACGACCACGTCGTCGAAGCCCGCGACTTCGCCGGCACCATCGTCGCCGTCTTCGGAGCCGACGGCGTTGCCGACCCCACCAGCGCCACCGTCGAGGTCACCGCCCAGACGGCGTCGTTCGTCAACGACGAAGCAAAGATGCGCAAGAAGTATGGCCTCGACTCCGAGATGTCCGAGAAGGATCGCAAGGCCGTCGAAGAGAACATGAAGAGCAACGACCAGCTCGACGTCGCCGGCTTCCCCACCGTGAAGTTCGTGTCGAGTTCGGTGAAGCCCGCCGAGGGCGGCAAGCTCACGCTGTCGGGCAAGCTCACGCTCCACGGCGTGACCAAAGACGTGACCATGCCCTTCGACGCCAAGGTCGACGGCGACAAGGTCGACGGCAAAGCCAGCTTTCGCCTCAAGACCAGCGACTACGGCATCAAGCCCTACTCGGCGCTGCTCGGCGCGGTGAAGAACAAGGACGAGATCGTGCTCCACCTCCACCTCGTGGGCCAGGCCAGGTAGCGCGCCCGAGCTGACGGCGTCGCGCTCTCGTTCACGCGGTCCCCGGCTCCCGGAGCGGGGGACCGCGTTCGTCGTCGTGACGCGTGACGACGCGTCACCGATGGAGATTTCCGCGGCCGCGCTTCTCGTCCGGGGGAGGGCGAAGCTAAGCTCCCCCCGTGCCGTCGGCGACAGACAACAGTGATCGCGAGCAGGTCCTGCAGGGGCTGGGCGTTGCACCCGGCGTCGCCAGCGGCCGCGTCCACCTCATCGACCGGCGCAAGAAAAAGGCGCCGAAGTACCGGGTCGAGGCCGCCGCCGCCGCCACCGAGGTCAAGCGCCTCGAGGTCGCCTGGAGCGAGGCCCGCGACACCCTGATCGCGCTGAAGGAAAAGGCCGGCGACCACAGCTCGATCCTCGAAGCCCACCTGCTCATGCTCGCCGACCCGATGCTGGTCGACGGCGCCCGCAAGCACATCCTCGACGACCTCAAGTGCGCCGAGTGGGCCATCCGCTCCACCGTGCAAGAGATCCGGGCCCGCTTCGACGCCCTCGGCGACGTCTACTTCCGCGAGCGCCGCAGCGACGTCGATTTCGTCGGCGACCGCCTGCTCGACGCCCTCACCGAAGAAGGCCCCGCCGTCGCCGACGCGCTCGCCGAAGACGCCATCGTCGTCGCCCACGACCTCTCGCCCGGCGACGCCATTGCCTTGTCGCGCCAGAAGGTCCGCGGCTTCGTCACCGAGGTCGGCGGGGCCACGAGCCACACCGCGATCCTGGCCCGGGCCCTGGAGATCCCGGCGGTGATTGCCTGCAAAGGCGTGCTCGACCGCGCGGCCTCCGGCGAGCCCATCCTCGTCGACGGATCGCGCGGCGAAGTGGTGCTGTCTCCCAACGTCGGCCAGCGCACGCGCTTCGAAGGCGTGCGCGAGCGGCGCGTGGCCCGCCAATCCGAGCTGCTCGCCGACGAAGGCCTTCCGGCCCAGACCCCCGACGGCCACCGCGTCGAAATGCAGGTCAACGTCGAGGTCCCCGACGACGTCGCCGCCGCCGTCGCCCGCGGCGCCGAAGGCGTCGGCCTCTACCGCTCGGAATTCTTGTTCCTGAACCGCACCGAGGTGCCCGACGACCTCGAGCACGAGCGGGCCTGCGAGGCGATCCTCGGCGCGCTCGCCACCGGTCCCGGCGCGCCAGCGGGATCGAAAGACCTGGTGGCGACGCTGCGCACCTTTGACCTCGGCAGCGACAAGTTGTCGTCGGCCATCCGAGCCCCGCGCGAGCAGAACCCCGCCCTCGGCTTGCGCGGCGTGCGCCTCGGCCTGGCCCGCCTGCCGGCCCTGCGCTCGCAGCTGCGCGGCATGATAAAGGCGCTGTCGCGACGTCGTCACGGACGGATCCTCCTGCCGATGATCGGCAGCGTCGACGAGGTCAAAGCCGTCCGCGCGATCCTGCACGAAGAGATGGATCGGCTCTCGCATGAAGGCGTCGACGTCTGGCGCGAGGTCCCGCTCGGCGTGATGATCGAGCTGCCGGCCGCGGTGTGGATCGCCGACTCCCTCGCCGACGTCTCCGACTTCTTCAGCGTCGGCACCAACGACCTCATCCAGTACATGCTGGCCATCGATCGCGGCAACGAGCACGTCGCCCACCTCTACCAGCCGCTCCACCCCGCCGTGCTGTTCGCCTTGCGCCACGTCGTCGACGCCGGCCACAAGAAGGGCCTCTCCGTCAGCTTGTGCGGCGAGATGGCCGCCGACGCCGCCTTGAGCCCGGTCTGCCTCGGCCTCGGCTTCGACGCCTTGTCGATGCCGATGGCCGCCATGCGCTCGGTGAAGCACGTGGTGCGGCGCTTCCGCCGCGACGACGCCCGCGTGTTGCTAGACCGCTGTCTGCAACAATCCTCGACGTCAGAGGTCCAGCAGCTCGTGACCGCGGCGCTCCACGATCGCGGCCTCGCCGAGGTCGCCTGAAGTCTGCCGCTGCTCCGGGCACGCGCTGTCGGCATCGACGTCAGATCAGACCGGACCGCCACCACTGCATCTTTGACGGCGACGGCGGGGGACCGCTAACGTCGTCGCGGCCCTCCCCCAGAGAATCGAGATCGAGATGTCCGGAATCCTCTTCATCGACGCCGAACAGCCGTTCTCCGACCAGACCGCGGGGGCGCTTCGCTCGCGCGGCTTCGAGGTCAAGCAGATGGACGACGGCAAAGACGGCCTCGACTGGGCTGCCAAGAGCCGTCCCGACCTCATCGTGCTGTGCGTCGAGCTGCCAAAAATGAGCGGCTACTCGATCTGCAACAAGCTCAAAAAAGACAACGATCTCAAGGGCATACCGCTGATCATCACCTCCAAGGAGGCGACCCCCGAGACCTTCGCGCAGCACAAGAAGCTGAAGACGCGGGCCGAGGACTACCTGATCAAGCCCTTCTCCGACGCCGACCTCGTCGACAAGATCGGGGCCTTGATCGCGCTGCCCGCGGCCGGCGGCGCGGCGGGTGCTCCGGCGGCGATCCCCTCCGACGAAGGCATGGACTCTCTCGAAAGCCTGGGCGCCGACCTCGACCTCGGCGGCGGTGACCCCGTCAATGGCGAAGGCGACATCCAGCTCGGCAGCGACGACCTCGCCGGCCTCGACGGCCTCGACGGCCTCGACGCGCCCGCCGCCAGCCCGGCGTTCGACGACGACATGCTGGCCGGGCTCGACAACAGCCTCGACGGCTTGACGGGCGAGATGAACGCCCACCGCGAAGGCCTCGACGACATGGACCTGCCGGGCTCCGTGAAGGAAGACGGCCTCGAAGGCCTCGACGACGCCCTCGACTCGCTCTCGCCCGAGCCCGCCGCTGCGGCTCCCGCACCGGCTGCTGCTGCGCCCGCCGTGTCCCCGGCCGCGCCGCCGCCGCGCGCTTCTGCGCCGCCCCCGCGCGCCGCAGTCACGGTGCCGCCGTCGTCATCGTCGTCGTCGTCGTCGAACCAGGCCGATCTGCAGGCCCTGCAGCAGGCCCGCCGAGAGACCGGCGACCTCAAGGCCAAGGTGGCCGAGCTCGAAGCCCGCCTCAAGCAGGCCGAAGACCAGGCGGCAAAGGCCGCGTCGGCGACCACGCCCCCGACGTCGGCGTCGTCGGCCCGAGAGGTCTTGACCCTCAAGCAGCAGCTGCGCGCCAAAGACGACGAGATCCTCCAGAAAGAGCAGGCCCTCGTCGAGGTGCAAGAGCAGCTCGAGACCCACCAGCAAGAGACCGCGCAGAAGCTCGCCGATGCCGACCAGAAAGGCATCGAGATCTCGAGCCTCAAGGCCCGGGTGCAGTCGATGTCCGACGAGCGCGACGACCTCGAGCAGCAGGTCCGTGGCGCCCAGGGTCGCATCGGCGACATCGAAAACGAAGTCACGCAACTGCGCGCCGCGCTGGAGCAGACGACGCAGCAAGCGCAGTCCGACGTCGCCGACGCCAACGCCCGCGCCGACGAAGCCAACCGCCAGATCGACGAGTCGCGCCGCGCCGCCGACAAGGTCAAAGCCGACGCCGACAAGGCCAGGAGCGAGAGCGCCACGCGCATCCGCACCCTCGAGACCGACCTCAAAGAAAAAGAGCAGGACGCCGTCAAGGCCTACCAGCGCCTCAAGTCCGAAGAGGCGCTGCGGGCCAAGGCACGCGAAGCCGTCGACCTCGCGAGCAAGCTCTTGAAGGGCGACGTCGACATGAACGGCAGCTCGTCAGAGCTCGAGCTCTGAGCGTGCCTTGCAGGCGGCCTGGGTTCCGCCTCGCTGCGCTTACGATCTGAGAAACGAAGCGAGCGCCTGTGGCGCTCGCTTCGTTTCGTTTCGGCTCAGTTGCTGCCGACGCCGGCGAGGATGACGACGTAGAAGACGCCGTCTTCGGGTTGCAGGGCGACGCCAACGCCGACGGCGGTGGTGTCGATGTCGAGGAGCGGCCCGAAGGTCGAGAGCAGCAGCGGGTCGTCGATGCGGGCGACGAACGGCAGCACCTTGGTCATCGAGGCGTCGGCTTCGAGGGCCACCGAGGCGACGGGGCCGCCGAGCAGGGAGTCATCGAGCCGACGCACCTCCATCATGCGGCGGGCGAGCCGCTCGGCGTGGCTCTTCAGGGTGTCGCTGACGACGAGCAGGTCGTAGCCGCGGCCCTCGCGCACGCGGTTGGCGTCGTCGAAGAATTTCTTTTGCACGGCGGCCACGTCGCGCGACGGCGGACGGCGGCCCAGCAGCGACACCAACGTAATGGTCGGTCGGCCGAGGCTGTCGTGGCCGCGGACGACGGCGACGCCCATGTGCGTGACGCCCAGCGAGACCATCTCGTAGCGGTGGGCGGGGCTGTCGGTGAGCGCGGTCCAGGCGTCTTGCAGGGTGCTGCCGCGGGCCTGCACCTCGCTCAGCCGGATAAAGGCCGCGCGCGGATCGCCGGCGCCCCCTCTCTGTCGAAGCTTCTCGTCGAGCAGCTGCCGCGGGCTCAGGCCGTCGACGCGGTGGCCCAGCACGCCACCGAGCGCCCGGGCGCGGTCGACGGCGGTGTCGGTCAGCACCGGCGAGATCTTCAGGGGCTCGAGCAGCTGCTCGTTGCGCAGGCGTTGCAGCAGGGCTTCGGCGCGGTGCGAGAGCGCGAGGTCGTCGTGGCCGTCGTCGGGGAACAGCACCGCCGGCGTGGGCGGCAGCTGCAACGTGCCACGCACGTAGGGCCACAAGAGCGCGACCTCGGGGGTGCCGCGCGGCGCGCCGTCTTCGCCGACCTCGTCGACGATGACCTCGACGACGTGGCGTCCCTCTTTGCGAAACGGCAGCTTCACGGTCTGGGCCGAGCCGGTGCCGTCGAGGGGCAGGCGATCGACGAAGCCATCGGGCGAGAGCACGTAGACGTGGCCGACGCGGCGCGACGACAGCGTGACTTCGAGGACGGCGGGCTCGCGGGGTTTGGCGAGATAGGCCGGGGGCAAGCCGCGCACGCTGACGATGCGGCGGGCGCCGACGACGCCGACGCAGGGAGCGCCGCCGGGGCGCGAGGCTTCGACGAAGCCGACGTGCGAGAGGCCGGCGCCTTCAAAAAGCGCCTGCGTCTTGCGGGCGGCGTCGTCGGCGGATTCGGCGAGGACGCCGATGACGCGGCCGTCGACGACGTGGGCGGCGGCGCGGACGTCGTCGTCGACGACGGCGTCGGTGTCGCGGGCGCACAGCAGCGCCGCGGCTTCGTCGAGGTTGGGGTCGCGGGCGAGCTCCGAAGGCAACCAGGCGGGCAGGGCCGACGACGACGACGAATCGGGCGCGGGCCCCGCCGTCACGCACGCAGTCACGCACGCCGTCACCGCCCCGATCAACAGCGACCACGCGGGGACGAAAGTCAGGAGGGAACGGCGAAGCACGAGCACAGGACCAGCATCGGGGCCCGGATCGCCCCAATCAAGGAATCACCTCAGCGCTGAAACGGTGGCAGGGGCACGGGCACGCCGTTGTCGTCGGCGCCGACGCCGGGGACGTCGTCGTCGATCCAGGGCGGCACGGGGTCGTCGTTGGCGTCGGCGTCGTCGGTGGGCTTCGCGTTCGGCGTCGGCGATGTCTTTGCCAGTGGCTTCGGCAGCGCCGCGCTCTCGGCGGCAAACAGCGAGCGCCGCTGCTCTTCGGTCAGGGCCCGCAGGGTGAGCGACAGCGCGGCGGCCTTGCCAGCAACGACGTCGACGGAGACGCCGTCGGCGCGGCCGGTGACGGGGTCTTCGACGCGCACGAAGTGATGGCCGGCCTTGATGCGCAGCTCGATCAGCGGCGTGATGCGGCCGGTGTCGATGCCGTCGATGAAGAGCTTGCCCCAGGGGTCGGTGCGCACGCTCAAGACGCCGGCGTTGTCGTCGTCGTCGGCGGCGAGAAAGCTGGCGTCCTTGTGGCGCCCCTGGTGCCCCGCCAGCAGCTGCAGGGCCAGCTTGCTGCGCTCTTCGAGGGCCTTGTCCTTCGTCTTCACGGCCACCGAGTAGAGGGCGACGTGGACCTCGGGAATGAAGGGGTTCTCCCAGGTGGCCCGCGCGTATTGCGTGCGGGCCTCTTCCCACTGCTCGTTCTTCAGGGCGATGCGGCCGAGCAAGACGCGCGTCTGCGGATCATCGGGAAACACGGCCACGGTCTTGTCGAGCACGCCCTTGGCTTTGACGACGTCACCGGTCTCGAGCAGCACGCCGGCCAGGCGGTTGTGCAGGGCCGGGCTCGTGACGCCGGTGATGAGGGTGGCGCGCTCGTATTCGACGGCGGCAGCCTTGAGGCGTCGGCGCTCGCGCAGCAGGTTGCCGAGCCGCACGTACTTGCGGCCTTCGGCGCCTTTTTCGGCGGCTTCGCGCAGGGCGGCTTCGTCTTCTTCTTCGTCGAC
>JBKJNL010000243.1:0-6910 GCA_046593615.1 Myxococcota bacterium
CCCGGCCCGGCGTCCCGCAGCGCGACCAGCAGAATTCTGGAGATGGCGCCAGCTGGCCCCTACCGTGGACACCATGCCGAAGCTGTCGCCACGTGCCGCCCCTGTCAGCCCTGCCCGCCGCTCACCGTCACCGTCGAAGTCGTCATCGTCGTCCGGTCCGCGGCGCCTGACGGGGCTGCTGGTCGCCGTCGGCACCTCGGTGGCGGTGGCCCTCGTGTCGTTGTCGTCGTCGTCGGCGCCGTCCGCTTCGGGCTTGCCGCTCCCGGGGCGCTCGGGCCCGGCCGCGATCGAGCGCTCGTCGGCGGCCCGCGCTGCCGAAGCCGACACCCGGGCGCTGCTCGACGAGCGCACCGCGCTGCATCTGCACAAGCTCCGCCTCTAGCTCGCTAGCCAGCAGAGCGGCGGCGCTTTGACCGGCTGGGGGCACGGGGGTACCCGCAGGGCCGCCGAGCTTTGTCGGCGTCGTCGTCCGCTCGGGGACGAGAGGTGCCCATGACGAAGAAAAAGGCAGCGGCGAAAAAGGCAACGACGTCGACCACGGCCACACCGTCGGCGGCGCCGGCGACGCCGACCGCGAAAAAGGCCACGAAAAAGCCGAAGACCACGACGCCGCGCTCGGAGCGTCCGCAGCGCGTCGTCGCCGTCACCGGCGCCTTTGGCTCGTTCGGCCGCAAGGTCGTGGCCCGCCTCGAAGCCGACCCCGACGTCGACCGCGTCGTCGCCCTCGACGTGCGCTCCGGCGTGCACCTCGGCACCGACGGCGACGACGACACCTCGATCCTCGCGCGCCACCCCAAGCTGAGTGCCCACACCCTCGATCTCACCACACCCGGGGCCGATCGAGAGCTCGCCGATATCTTGCTGCAAGAAGGCGCCCAGAGCCTGATGCACCTGGCGTTCCTGTCGACGCCGACGCACCACATGGAGATGGCCCACGAGCTGGAAACCATTGGAACCCACTATGTTTTGAATGCAGCGTCGGCGGCGGGGATTTCCCGTCTGGTCAGCCTGAGCTCGACCATGTGTTACGGCGCCCGCCCCGACAACCCGGCCTTTCTCACCGAGGAGCACCCGCTGCGGCCGCCGCCCTCGCGCTCGCTGCGCGACAAGGCCGACGCCGACGAACAGGTGCGCCGCTTTGCCGCCGAGCACGGCGCCGGCAACGACGGTGTCGCGGTGTCGATCGCCCGGCTCGGGGCCCTGGCGCCGACCGCTCCCGATCACTTCTGGACGCGGCTGTTCTCGCGCCGCGTCGTGCCCGCGGTGCTCGGCTACGACCCGCTCTTGCAGCTCTTGCACCCCGACGACGGCGCCGACGCCATGCTCGCCCTGTGGCGCTCGTCGGCCCGCGGCGCCTACAACGTCGTTGGCGCGTCGCAGCTGCCGCTTTCTCACATCTTGACCCGGCTGCACCGGCTGCCGATTTATCTACCAGCGAAGCTGGGGCAGTCGCTGGTGGCCGCGTTGTGGTCGGCCCAGCTCGTCGAGATGCCGCAACACTTCTTTGGCTTCCTGCGCTGGCCGTGGCTGTGCGACGACAAAAAGCTGCGATCCACCACTGGGTTTTTTCCCCGCTACGACATCGAAAGCGTGTTGGGTTTTCTGGCGCGTTCCCGCGATCCGCACGACGCGCAACGGGGCCGCGCCCACCCCGGCCAGGAGGCCACATGACCGACCCAAACCGGAGGGGCCCGCACGCGAACGACCCGCACGCGAACGGCCCGCACGAAAATGCCGGCGCCAACGACGTCGACGCCTTTGGCAAAGACCCCGCCGTGCTCGCGGCTTTGCGGCCGCGCCTCGATGCCTTGCTCGATCGCTGGTTCCGCGTCGTCGTCGAAGGCGCCGCCAACCTGCCCAGCGACGGCAAGGCGATCCTGGTCGCCAACCACGGCGGCGCGCTGCCCTGGGATGCCCTGGTGTTGATCGCCGCCCTCGCGCGCGGCACCGCCGCCGGACCGGGCCGCGAGGTGCGCCCCCTCGTCGAAGACGCCGTCATGACCGCGCCGTTCCTCGGCACCTTCTTGACCCGCCTCGGCTGCGTGCGCGCGAGCCAGGACAATGCCACGCGCCTGCTGAACCGCGGCGAGGCCTGCCTGGTGTTCCCCGAAGGCGAGCAGGGCCTCGGCAAGAACTACCGACGACGACACCAGCTGCAGCGCTTCGGCCGCGGCGGCTTCGTCCGCCTCGCCGTGCGCACCCAGACACCGCTGGTGCCCGTCGCCGTCGTCGGCGCCGAAGACACCGCACCCCTGCTCGGCAAGGTCGAAGCGTTCTCGGGCTTCTTTGGTGACCTGTTGCCCTGGCTGCCGGTGACGCCGACGTTTCCTCTCCTTGGTCCGCTCGGGTTGCTGCCGCTGCCGGCCCGCTGGCGCATCCGCATCGGTGAGCCCGTCGACGTCAGCGATGTCGTCAAAGACGAAGCCGACGCGGTCGCCGTCAACAGCGTGGCCACCAGCGTGCGCGATCGCCTGCAGAAGGACGTTGACGACCTCGTCGAACAGCGGGGCGGCGCTTTCTTCTAGGGCCTCGGTTCAGTGGGCCACAAACGAGCAGAGCCGCCCTCGCGGGCGGCTCTCTCGTTTCGTCAGCGGGTGCCGACGAGGTTCAGTGCGCGATGGTGGTGACGACGAACGCCTGGCTTTCGATCTCACCCGCGGTGGCGCTGCTGACGGTCAACACGTAGTTGCCGGCCTTTGGCGCATTGCCCATGTTGAACGAGGCGTTCTCCATGCCGCTCTTGTGCTCGACCATCTTCGTCGAGATCACGGCGCCGTCGCACTTCAGGGTCGCCGTCAGCGTGCCGGCCACGAGGTGGTCGGAGTCGATGCTGGCGAAGATGGGGTCGCCGACGTTGAACAGCTGCGTGCGGTCGGCGATGTCGCCCTTGGCGTTGACGCTGCGGCCGAGGTCGAGGTCGCCGACGTTGCCGGTCTCGGACTTCATGCCGTTGTCGGCGTCATGGCCGGCCTTGACGGTGGCGGCGCTGGCGTCTTTGGCGTCTTCGTTGATGACTTCGGCGCGGCGCTCGACAACGGCTTTCTCGTGGCTGCAGGCGGCGAGGGAGAGGGCGGTGGCGGCGGCGATGATGATGGTCTTCATGACTTGCTCCTGTGTTCGGGTGTGTGTTGCTTGTGGCAGGGGAGAGAGGCCGTCGACGTCGTCGTTCACGACGCCGGCGGATGGTGCAAGCGGCTGTGGATCTCAGTTGTGGACCGAGAACGTCTGGCTCTCGATTTCGCCGGCGGGGCCGGACACGGTCAGGACGTAGTCGCCGGCGGCCTTTGCCGTGCCGAGGCGGAAGCTCGCGTTCTCAGCGCCCTTGCTGATCGACGCCTTGTCGGTCGCGATGACCTTGCCGGCCTTTGTCTTCAGCGTGGCCACGAGCGCGGTGCCCGAGGCGAGGTTGTCGGCGTCGACGCTGGCGACGATGGCGTCGCCGACGGTGAACTGCTGGGTGCGGTCGGCCACGTCGCCCTTGGCGTTCAACGTGCGGCCGAGGTCGAGGTCGCCGATGGCGTCGGACTTCAGGCCGTTGTCGGCCTTGTGGCCGGTGGCGACCGCGTCGGCGCTGGCGTGGCCGGCGCTGTGGGCGACATCGTCGACACCGTTGCCGACCTTCACGCCGGCGTTGTTGGCGCCCGCTTTGACGTCGTCACCGAGGGTGCCGGTCGCCGAAGGGATGTGCTGGCCCCGATCGTCGACGCGGTAGCCGTCGGCGTTGACGGCGTAGCCGTTCTTGGTCTTGTTGATGTCGACATCGACGCCGACGCGGTTGGTGTCGGTGCCCGAAGCCGACGGCATGGTGGTCGTCGTGTGCGCCGGTTTGTTCGAGCCATTGGGGAAGGTCTCGGCCTGGCGGGCGGCTTCGACATCGTTGTCGGCCTTGTTGCAGGCGGAGACGGCGAGGACGGCGGTGATGAGGGCGAAGAGGGTGGTCTTCATGGTGGGCTCCAAGTTGTAGGTTGCTCGCTTGTTTTCAAAGAGCAGGCCCACCGCGAAAACGGCGCACGGCTGCGGTGACGACCAAAAGTGACCGCGATCGAGGGTGCATTCGCGCCACACCGCGCGTGTCTGCCCCACGCTTTTCCGCGATCGCGGGACAACATCGCATTGGGGTTGACGCGGCGACGGACGTCCGTTCTTGATGCGGGCCGTGGCGCGGTCAAGGCCGCCCGCGCACGAGCGCTAGGGGCGGCAAGCTGAACCGTCCATCGCGACCAGAGCAGCGCGGCGAACGCAGCGGGACCGAAAGAAGCGGCCCGCCGCCGTCACGACGACGGCGGCGGGGCTTGCCGCACAAACTTCCTTCGCGACCGCGCCGCCCTCGGCGCACGACAGTCAACCCTTGACGCACAGCACCTGCTTCAAGGTGTGGACGATCTCCACCAGGTCGGCCTGGGCGGCCATGACGGCGTCGATGTCTTTGTAGGCCCGCGGGCTCTCGTCGATGACGTCTTTGTCCTTGCGGCACTCGACGCCCTCGGTGGCTTCACGGTGCTCGGCCAGCGTGATGCGCTTCTTGGCCTCGGTGCGCGACATGGTGCGGCCGGCGCCGTGGCTGCAGCTGCAGAACGAATCCGGGTTGCCCTTGCCGCGGACGATGAAGCTCTTGGCGCCCATCGATCCGGGAATGATGCCGAGGTCGCCGTAGCCCGCGCGCACCGCGCCTTTGCGCGTGACGAGCACCTCTTCGCCGAAGTGCGTCTCGTGGGCCACGTAGTTGTGGTGACAGTTCACCACCATCTCGTCGTGGGAAAACGGCGGGATGCCCTTCTGCTTCTGCAGCGCGTTCAACGTCGCCTTCATCATGATGCTGCGGTTGTGCTTCGCGAAATCCTGGGCCCAGCCGACGGCAAAGACGTAGGCGTCGAAGTCTGTGGTGCCTTCGTCAAGCCAGGCCAGGTTTTGATCGGGCAGGGCGCGATCGAGCGTCTGCATGCGGCGCCGGGCGCGCTCGATGAAGGTCGTGCCGATGGCGTTGCCGATGCCGCGCGACCCCGAGTGCAGCATGACCCACACGCGCTGCTCTTCATCGAGACAGACCTCGACGAAGTGGTTGCCGGTGCCGAGCGTGCCGAGGTGGCTGCGGTGGTTCGATCGCGCCAGCCGCGGCTCGTCTGCCGTGATCTGCGCGAAGCGCTCCGCCAGCTCGCCCCAGGCGTTGTCGATGCTCTCGGGCACGTTCCCCCAGGCACCCTGGTCGCGCTGGCCGCCGTTGTCGGAGCGGCCGTGCGGCACAGCGCGCTCGATGGCGGTGCGCAGCTGGCCCAGCGATCCCGGCAGGTCCGACGCCATCAACGAGGTGCGCACCGCCATCATCCCGCAGCCGATGTCGACGCCGACCGCGGCGGGCACGATGGCGCCCTTGGTGGCGATGACGGTGCCGACGGTGGCGCCCATGCCGAAGTGCACGTCGGGCATGGCGGCGATGTGCTTGTGGATGAACGGCAGCAACGCCGTGTTCTCAAGCTGCCGCCAGGCCGCCTGCTCGACGGGCACACCGCGGGTCCAGCTTTTGATGGGCGCGCCACCTTCGGGGTGGCGGACGTCGTAGCTCACGTTGGTCATGGGACCCTCCGGCGAAAGCGCAGTCGTAGAAATCGTAGAAGTTGTCGAGAGCGCCGCTGACGACGACCACGGCCTCGTCATTCATCTGCCGTCACGCGCTTGGTTCACGCCCGCCCAAGAGCAGCGCCCACGAAGCCGCGCCACCGCGAGCCATTCCTGAGCCTATTCCTGCAGCGCAGCCCACAAGGCCTCGGCGCTCAGGCGCGGCGAGCCCAGCTTCCTGGCCTCGGCGGCGCGCACGAGGTCGACGACGCGCGAGTTGAGCGGGGCCCGCGCCCCCACCGACGACGCCAGCCGCACGATCTCGCCGTTGAACTCGTCGACCTCGGTGGGGCGGTGGCGCTGCAGGTCTTCCCACATCGAGCTGCGGGCCTCGGGATCGATCTTGATCTGGGCCCGCGCCACCACCTTCAATGCCGGCGTCGGCAGCCCGAGCACGCGCGGAAACCAACGCACCGGCAGCGGGCCCAGGCGCACCGGCTCGACGTCGGCGCGGGCAAAGATGGTGATGGCCTCTTGCATGATGGCAGCGACGATCTTGCGGTAGCGCGGCTCAAAGATGAGCTGCACCGTCGGCGCATCGGTCAGCGCGCTGACAGCGTTGTTCAGGTTCATCACCAGCTTCGACCACTGGACGCCGCGGATGTCGCGGGCGACGTCGACGTCGAAGCCGGCCCGGGTCAAGCGCGACACCAGCGCGCCGGCGGCCGAAAACGAGCTGGCCTCGATGCACACCGGCCCGGTGGTCGTGCGCCGGAACGTCGCCGGTCTGCCGTTTTGTGACTCCGAGACGACGTTGAAGCCGACCACGCCGCCGAGCACGCGGGGCAGGTGGGCCTTCAGGCGGTCGGCGTTGTTCATGCCGTTCTGCAGGCTGACGACGACGGGGCCGTCCTGGGAATCGGCACCGGAATCGGCACGAGACGTGGTGCGGCGTCC
The DNA here is from genome assembly GCA_046593615.1 of Myxococcota bacterium. Taxonomy (GTDB): domain Bacteria; phylum Myxococcota; class UBA727; order UBA727; family VGSZ01; genus VGSZ01. Next base: position 6,511 of record JBKJNL010000243.1, read on the forward strand.
GCTGTCGGGCGCAAGCGACAGCGCCCGCGCCAGGCCCTGGCCCACAGCGTCGGTCTGGCCGCTCTTCACGGTCACCAACACGACGTCACAACCCCGCAGCGCGGCGGGATCGGTGGCGGTGCGCACCCGCGCCACGTGTTGGGTGACGCCGTTTTCGATGAGCGTCAGACCGAGCCGATCGAGGTCGCGCATGGCGGGCTCGCGGCCGACAAAGATGACGTCGTCGGCGCCGGGCGCGCCGGGGGTGTTGACCAGGGCGGCCAGGCGGCCACCGACGAAGCATCCGACGGCCCCCGCTCCCATGACACCGATTTTCATGGGGCGGTTCTATCGTTCGTGGGCGGCCCTGTGCGGTGACGTGCGGTGACTCCGGTGACGACGAGGGCCTGGACGGCGCACA
>JBKJNL010000156.1:0-3226 GCA_046593615.1 Myxococcota bacterium
CGCTGAGTTGCGCTGGGCTGCGAGCGCTCGTCAGCGGGCGCGGGCGTGCATCAGCGAGAAGCGCGTCAGGGCCTGGCCGAGCAACCACGTCGCAGCCGCAGCCACGGCCACGACGGCGCCGGCGCTCTTGAGGCTGCTCGCGTGGATCATGATCGACGCCGTCATCAACAGCGCCGTCAGCACGGCCAGCATGAAGCCGAGGCGCACGAAGGGGCGCCCGAGGCCGTTGCCGTCCCAGATGAAGTGAACCGGACAGCCGCTCTCACGCCGCAGGCTGGTGTCGATGATGGCCATGGTCGTCCTTCTCCGCGTGCGTCTCGGCCTTTTGCGCCTGATCCTGTGGCTCGTCGCAGCATGCGCGCGCCTGGTCCACCGGTCGCCACTCGATGGTCGCGTGCACGATGCCCAGCGCGCTCTGCAGCTGCTCGCGGATCGCGTCGGCCGCGGTGGCCAGCCGTCCCAGATCCGGCTCTGACGTCGTCAACACGAAGCTGGCCACGGTCTCGCCGTCGTCGAGGGCCCAGGCGTGCAAGCCGATGACGCCGGCCACCTCGGGCCGCTCGCGCAACAGCCCGCGCACCCGCTCGAGGTCGAGGCCGCGCGGCGCGCGCTCCAACAGGATGTGCACCACGTCGCGCATCAGCGGCATCGCGCTGCCGGCGACGATGGCGGCGACGACGATGGAGGCCACGGCGTCGACGATCAACGGACCGCCCATCAGCAACGTGGCGCCGGCGACGATGGCGGCGACCGAGCCGAGCGCGTCGCCGAGCATGTGCACCAGCGCGCCGCGCATGTTCACGCCCTTGTCGCCCGAGCGATGCAGCCACCACGCCGAAACGAGGTTCACCAGCAGGCCGATGGCCGCCGTCAAAAGCACCGGCAGGCCCGGCACGACGGGCGGCGATTCGATGCGCTCAAGCGCCTCTTTGACGATGACGGCCGCGGCCACCAACGACAGCGAGGCGTTGGCCAGGCCCCCGAGCACGGCGACGCGCCCGTGCCCATAGGTCGCGCTGCCGCGGGCCGGCCGGCTGCGGATGCTGGCCGCGGCAAAGGCCACGCTCAAGGCGGCGACGTCGGTGAACATGTGCACGGCGTCAGAGAGCAAGGCCAGCGAGCCGGTGGCGAAGCCGACCGCGCCTTCGACGACGAGAAAGACCCCGTTCAACACCAGCGCCACGAGCAGCGCCCGCTGGCCCAGGGCCTTCAGGTCGTGTTGGTGGTTGTGGCCGTCGCCGTGTTCGTGGCCGCCAGGATCGTGGCCGCCGTGATCGTGGCCGCCGTGATCGTGGCCGTCATGCGGCCCGTGCGCATGCGCGGGCTCGGGCTGGGGAGGCGAAGCGCGGGACATCAACGCCAATCGTAGCGAACGGTCGCGTCGCCCACACCCGACGCACGACGGGTGGAGTGGCTCACGGGGGGTTCAGGTGGGTGAGCCACAGACCGCCGAGCTCGTCGGTCACCAGAAAGCCCTCCGCGCTCGACGTCACGCTGAGCAACAGGAAGCGGCTGGCCCGGGTCCCCACGTGACGAGGCGCGAGATAGCGGCACTCGCGGTCTGCGTCCCGCACGAGCTCAAAGAAGGCGCCGCTCTTGCCGCTGCCCAGCAGGCGATCCCCGACCTGCACGAGCACGTCGACCTCGCCGTCGCCGGGTGCGTCGGTGCCGTCGTCGAAGCCAACGTCGTCGGCGAACACCACGCGCGAAAGCTCACGGTTGCCGCCACCCTGGTTCGCGACAAAGGCGCCGCAGCCCTCGACGACGAGTGGCGCCGAGACGCGGTCGCCAAACGATCGCCGCTCGCGCTCTTCGAGCACCCCGGCGCGGTCGAGGCGCGTCAAGCCACCCACCTGGCTGATGATGAGCCCGTTGCGAAAGGCCGCGACGCCGGCGACGACGCCCTGCTGGGGCGCTGCGCTGCTGCTGGTGAGACCGTCGACGTCGATCGGTGCATCGCAGCTGCCGTCGCCGAGGTGACAGCGCACCAGCACAACGCCCAGCTCGCTGTCGAAGGGGTTGAGCACGTTGTCGTAGCCGACCACCCAGATGTCGTCGCCGTCGACGCTGGCGACCACCGGCGCCCGGGGCTCACCGGACACCGCGCCGGTGGCGCTGAGCCCGGAAAACGTGCCGGCGTCGACGTCGACGGTGCCGATGTCTCCGGCGGCGGTGATGGCCACCGCCGGCTGATCGCCGCGGCCGAACAGGCCCGCCAGCGGACCCACCTCGATGAGGTTGTCGGCAATGACGTTGTCGCCGACGAGCCGCACCGGCGTCAGGCCGGCATCGCCCGACACCAACACCGCGGCACCCACGACAAACAGGCGCGCGCCGCCGACGGGCTCCTGCGCGGTGGGCCGCGCGCGCGGGTTGCAAACACCGGGAAGCGCCCCCGCGGCGAACGCCGTCACCAGACCGCGGTGCAGGGCCCAGAGGGTGCCGTCGGCGGCGACGGCGAGGTCGATGACCTCCGGCAGCAGCTCGCCGCCTGGCGCGGGGGTGAGCTCCTCATCGGGGGCGTCCCGGGCCAGCATCCAACCCTGGCGCCCGACGAGCGCAAACGAGCTGTTGCTGCCGCCCGCGCCGCCAAGGGCTTGTCCAAAGCCGTCGCCGCGCAAGTCCTCGTCGATGACCAGGCGGCGCGGGGTGATGCTTTGGACCAGGCCGTTCACCAGATCGGCAGCGATGGCCTCGGCCATGGCGTCGACGCCGAGGTAGCCAAAGACGACGCCGTCGCCGTTGCTCACGAGCAACGGCACCGGTGGCTCGTCTCCCGCAGCGACGAAACGCACACGGGTCGTCGGCGGGCCCGCGGCGCCGACCGAGACGAAGTTGCCCAGCCGGTCGAGGACCCCGACCGCGTCGTCGGCGTCGCCGCGCAGCTGGGCGATGCTCCACCCACCCGACGCGAGCACCTCGGTGCCCGGCACCACGTCGAGGGCGCCGGCGTTGAAGCTGTCGACGGTGCCGCGCAACAGCACGGGGGCGGCCGCGGTGCCACTGATGGTGACGATGGTCGCCTCGTCGGCAAAGGCCGACGCACCGGGCAGGAACGGGTCGTTGGGGTCGCCCGCGACGGCGCTGTTGGGGGCAAAGACGATGGGCTCAGCCGCGGCAAAGCCGCCTGTGTCGAGCGACACCACGCACCTCGCGCTGTTGACGAAGCCCATCACCACCGTGCGGTGACCGGGCGCGACGTCGATGTTGACCGGCAAGCCCAGCG
>JBKJNL010000613.1:0-2649 GCA_046593615.1 Myxococcota bacterium
CGGCGCAGTACTTCCACCTGCTGCGTCGCCAGGCGAAGCAGCCAAAGAAGCCGCTTATCGTGTTCACCCACAAGTCCCTGCTGCGCGCCGAAGACGCGGCCTCGTCGGTGAACGACCTCGCCAACGGCCGCTTCGAGACCGTGCTCGACGACCCCCGTCGGCTGCAGGGACCGAGCGCCGGCAAGAAGATCAAGCGGCTCGTGCTGGTCAGCGGCAAGCTCTACTGGGACATCGATCGCGCCCGTTCCAAGCAGCTCGACGAGACGGCCGAGACCGCGGTGGTTCGTGTCGAGCAGCTCTACCCGTTCCCAGAAGAGCGCATCCGCGCGCTCGTCGACGAGCTCAAGCCCGAGCAGATCCTCTGGGCGCAAGAAGAGCCAAAGAACATGGGCGGCTGGACCTTCGTCGAGCCGCGCCTCCGCGCGCTGGGCTTGAAGCCGGTCTACGCGGGTCGTGTCGAGGCGGCGTCGCCGGCGACGGGCAGCCACAAGCGCCATGCGAAAGAGCAGGCGCAGATCCTCAGCGAAGCCCTCGGCATCCACATCGAAGCGGGACACTGAGCCGATGGCCGACGACGCTGACGACGTCGACGCCGCGTCCGGCGACCGGGGGGCGCGCGCGCTGCGCCGCGTCGTCGTCGTTCTGGTGCGCACGCACAGCGCTGGCAACGTCGGCAGCGTCGCTCGCTTGTGCGCGAACCATGGGTGCCAGCTGCGCCTGGTGACGCCGTCGTGCGACCCGCTCTCGAAAGAAGCCCGCACCTTTGCCGCCAGCGACGCCGCGGTGCTCGAAGGCGCGCCGACGTTCGCCAGCCTGCAAGACGCCCTCGACGGCATCGACGTCGCTGTCGGCACCTCGTCGAAGCTGCTGACGGCCAAAGAAGCGCCGGTCCTCGACGTCACGAGCGCCGCGCGCCTGCTGCCCGGGTACTCCGCTCCAGGGCCGCTCGGGCCCGGGCAGTCCGAGTCCGCCGAGCGCGTCGCGTTCGTCTTTGGCAACGAGCGCGACGGCCTCAGCGTCGAAGAGGGCGCGCTGTGCCACCGCGTGGTGCGCCTGCACACGCCCGGCGTGCACGACAGCCTCAACCTCAGCCACGCCGTGTGCGCGGTGTTGACGCTGTTGACGGCGGCGGCGTCGACGTCGACGGAGCGGGTCTTTTCGGCGCGCAGCCGCGAGCGCCTGATCGAGGACTGGCTCGGGCTGTTGGCCGGCGCCGGCTACTTCAAGCTGACGACGCCCTCGCTGTTCCGCTCGCGCCTGGCGCGCCTGGTCGATGGCATGCACCTCGACGACCGCGACGCCGCCTTGTTGCAAGGCATGTTGCGGGCGTTGACGTCGTCGGTGCCGACCACGTCTGCGTCTTCGTCGACGTCGTCGCGTGAGCCGTCTTGAGCAGCGCGAGCATGAGCGCCAGCGCGAGCGCCGGGAGCAGCAGCGACATTGTGCTCGTGGCCCTGAACGCGCGCTGGTCGCACGCCTCGTTCGCGCTGCGCTGTCTCAAGTCAGCGCTCGGTCCCCTGGAAGCGCGCTGCACGATGGTCGAGCGCACCCTCGAAGACCGCGCCGCCGACGTCGTCGAAGCCCTGCTGCTTCTGCAGCCGCGCGTCGTCGGCCTGTCGGTCTACATCTGGAACGCCGTCGAGATGCTGGCGGTCGCGCGGCTGCTGCGGGCGCTGCGCCCCGACATCGTCGTCGTCGTCGGTGGCCCCGAGGTCAGCCACGAGATCGACGATCAAGAGATCACACGGCTCGCCCACCACGTCATCCGCGGCGAGGGCGAGGTCGCCTTTCGCACGCTGTGCGAGCACATCTTGCGCGACCGCCCGACCCTGGGTTTCGTGCCCGAGCACGTCATCGCCGGCGGCAGCCCCGACCTCGCGGCGCTGCCGTGGCCCTACCGCCTCTACGACGACGTCGACCTCAAGGATCGCGTCGTCTACGTCGAGGCCTCGCGCGGCTGCCCGTTCACCTGTGAGTTCTGCCTGTCGTCGCTCGACGAAAAGGTGCGGAGCTTTCCGCTCGACGGCTTCCTCGCGCAGATGCAGCTGCTGCTCGACCGCGGGCTCTTGACCTTCAAGTTCATCGACCGCACCTTCAACCTGAAGATCGAGACCACCGAGCGCATCATCCAGTTCTTTCTGGATCGCATGAAGCCTGGTCTGTTTGTTCACTTTGAAATGGTGCCGGACCGTCTGCCCGACAGCCTGCGGGCGCTGCTGCAGAAATTTCCCGCCGGCAGCGTGCAGCTCGAGGTGGGCATCCAGACGTTTGATGCCGAGACCGGCGTGCGCATCCGCCGCAAACAAGATGTCATAAAGCTCGAAGACAACATCCGCTATCTGCGTCGTGAAACCGGCGTGCACATCCACGCCGACCTGATTGTCGGTCTGCCGGGTGAAGACCTGGCCTCGTTCGGCCGCGGCTTCGATCGACTGCTGGCGATGGACCCCAACGAGATCCAGATCGGCATCCTCAAGCGCCTGCGCGGCGCGCCCATCGCCCGCCACACCGACACGTCGGCGATGGTCTACAGCGAGGCCCCGCCCTACGAGGTGCTGCAAAGCGCGGCGCTCTCGTTTGTCGACGTGCAGCGCATGAAGCGCTTCGCCTGCTTCTTCGACCTCGTGAAGAACCACGGACGGTTTCCGG
>JBKJNL010000629.1:0-2991 GCA_046593615.1 Myxococcota bacterium
CGCGCGGCGCTCCATGAGGTGGTGATCACGGCCGGCGGCGGCTCGGTGCAGCCGCTCACGCCCGGCCAACGCCACCCCGCCGTCGACGACCACTTCGGCCCGTTCGGCTGGGCCTTCATCACGGCCTGGCAGGGCCGACACGCCGACGACGACCAGCGCCGTGACACCACGGCGCGGCTCGAGAGCCAGCTGCAGCTGTGCGGGCTGCCGTTTTTTCCCGCGCGCTCGACCGGGCTCGACGGCGTGGTCGCCTGGGGCGTCGCCGGCCTCGTCTCGCGCGACGCCGCCATCGCCATCGGCAGAGGCTTCGGACAGCGCGCGATCCTGTTCGCCGGCGACGGCGGCCTCGAGCTCATCGACCTCGCCGCGCACGCAGAGCGAAAGCGACCCACCTCGATGCGCGTCGGCCACGGTGACGGCGCCGTCGACGTCGAATGCCTCGCGGTCGTCATTCCCGTCACCTCATTCGCACCCGGCGCCCCCACCCTGGACGAGTCGCAGGCGCTCACGCTGCAGCGCCTGACGACGCAGCTCGGCTTCCCGCTGCAGCTGCGGCGCGTCGACCCGCGGCGCGGCGGGTCGTGGCTCGTGCTGCGCGTGCGCGGCGTCGACGCCGACTGCGGGCTGACCGTGGTGGGCCCCGCCGACGATCTTCAGGTGCGCTCGCTCGAAGAGGTCCTGTGGCGTGCCCTGCAGGACGTGCCCCTCGTGCCCGGCGCCTTTGACATCGACGCCCGCTCCCGGCTCGTGCCGTTCGCCGGCCTGGGCCTGCGCAGCAAAGACGACGTCGCCGTCGACGTCGACGACGTGCGCATCGACTTCGGCCCGCTGACCACCGATTTCCTCCACCCCGCCCACCACGCCGACGGCGCCGTCGCCTGGGTGTGCGACGAGCTCGCAGAAGACGTCACAGACGTCGTCCCCGACGCCATCGACGTCGACTTCGGCGCCGTCCTCGTGGTCGTGGCCTGCGCCGCCGACCCCGTCGAAGACCACGGCGGCGACGACGACGACGACGACGTCAACTGGTGCTCGATGCTGCAGCTGGTGGGCCGGATGGAGCCAGGCTCGCGCTCGCTCGGCGACGTGCTGCGCGCCCTGGTCGGCTGCGTGCGCTGGCGGGCGCTGGCCCGCGACGTCGACGAGGCGCCCTAGCCCACATCACAGGGCGCCAGGTCACGGGTCTACAGAAAGAAGCGGTAGCCGACGACGAGGCCGACCGCGGTGGCGCTGGTGGCCCGCAGGACGAAGCGATCGGCGGGCACCCAGGCGCCCTCGACCTCGACGCTGATGGCTCCGGGACCGACAAAGAAGTCGGCACCGACGGCGGCGACCACGCCGAGGTCGACGGCGTCTTCGGTGGCGGTGGCGAAGTCGCTGTCGCCGGCATCGCCGGTGATGACCGTCCGCGAGAACACCGTGTTGGCCGCCAGCGACACCGTCGGCCGCAGCCACGAGAGCGGCACCGGGATCCGGTAGAGCGCGCCCGTCGCCAACGACCATTGGTGCAAGGTCAACGTGTAGTGGAAGCTGCCGTCGGCCAGCCGCGGGTCGTCGCCCTGCACAATCTGGTCGGTGGTCGGCGCGGCATAGGCGCCCTCGACGAACAGCTCGATGTCGCGGTTGATCGGCGCCGGCAGCGGCAGCAGGTAACCGACCTCGAGCGACGGCGAGAACGTGGCCCCGAGGCCGTCAAAGAACACCGAGCCGAGACCGCCGCCGATTTTCGGCGCCAGCACCAGACCGATGCCGAACAGCCCGCCGCGATCGTGGATGGTCGACGTCGACGATGCCGGCTTCGGCGCCGCCGACACCTCCGCCGTTGGCGCCGGCGTCATCGTCGTGGGCGTCGTCGTCGTCGTGGGCGTCGTCGCCGGCGTCGTGGTCGTCGGCGTGTCCGAAGGCTCGAGGTCTTCTTCCTGGGACAGCGCCGGCGAGGCTGCGAGGCCCAGCGTCAGGCCCAGCGTCAGGGAGCCCATCGTCAGGAGCGGGGCGGCAGAGGCGAGAAAGGAGCGCATGCTGATGGTCCTCATTGGATGGTCTGCTCGACGGTGTTGAGGGGCCCGGTGTCGCCCTGGCCGCCGCCGAGGAACAAGAAAGCGCTCTCCTGGGCGGTGCCGATGAACTGCCGCGCCGTCAGCATCGAGCCGCCGCCGAGGCTGTTCCAGTTGCTGAGGTCGGGGTTGGCATTGACCAGGCTCGACGAGACGCCGTTGCTGCTGGGGTTGCCGCCGGTGCCGCCAAACAAGAACAAGAAGCCGTTGGCGCTGAAGCCGCCGGTGCCGGACCTCGCTGAGCCTGGCGCCGGCTCGGTGGTGAACGCGGCGACGTCCCCATTCGCGCCCACGCGGCCCCCGTCGACGTTGCCCGACAGCTGGGCCGCGCTGCGCCGGCCGGTGCTGATGAAAAGAAAGGTGTTGGCGCCGGCGATCGGGGTGTCGGCGGCGGTGATGGCCAGGCCGACGATCTCCGAGCGCGCCTGGCTCAAGGTCGCCGTCAAGGCCCGCCAGGCGGAGATCGTCTGGCTGCCGTCGGCGGCAATGGTGACGGTGGCGACCTCGCCGGTGCCGATGACAGCGTTGGCGGTGCTGCGGCCGCCGATGGCGTAGAGGAAGAAGCGGGCGGGGTTGTTCGGGTCGGAGTTGCTCGGGTCGGGCACGGCCACCGTGGCCTGCGACGCCCGTGGCACCAGCAGCGGCGACACCGCGTGCCACGTGCCCAGCGAACCGGCCGGCAGCGGCGGCGTGGCCCCCGCAGTCGTCGCCGGCGTCGTCCCTCGGCCGTCGTCGGTGAACGAGGTGCCGGTGGTGGTGGCCAACAGCTCAAGGCGCTCGGGTCCGACGTCGGGCACCGGCGAGCGGTACAGGCGGTAACCAACGGCGCCGGGGACGCTCTCCCAGGTGAGGTCGAGCACCAGGCGGTCGTCGCCAAGGTCGGGCAGGTCGACGTTGAATAGCTCGCCGCCCAGGGACTCGCCGCCGGGGTTGTCGG
>JBKJNL010000010.1:0-5446 GCA_046593615.1 Myxococcota bacterium
GGTTGGCCTTGAGGTCTTCGGTGTAGCCGACGTGCACGACCTTCACGTTGCCCGCGGGGTCGAGCATCAACATGTAGGGCAGCCGCTCGGCGGAGTAGCGGCGGGCGACCACCTGGAAGCGGTCGTGCACGACGGGGAACTTCACCTGGCTCGTCTTTGCGAGGTTGACGATCTCGGCCTTTTGCTCGTCGCCCTTGTCGATGCTGACGAGCATGACGCCGAGGCCCTGGTCTTTGTAGGTGTCGAAGAGGCGCGCCAGCTCGGGCATCTCTTTTTTGCAGGGGTCACAGTAGGTGGCAAAGAAGCTCATGATGACGAGCTTCTTGGGCTCGTCGGGGCGGTCGCCGGTCCACTTGGCCGGGCCCCACTTCACGGTCTTGGGCGCGAGCGGTCCGGTGGCCACCTTGGCCGGCACGAAGTCGTTGACGACGGGGAGCATGAACTGCGGCGCGTTGGTGCCGACGGCGAGGCCTTCGGTGGCGCTGCCAGCGGGGGACGCAGCGCTGGCTTCGGCCCCGGCAAAGGCGGTGGCCATGACGGCGCCGACGACGACGACGCGGGCGTTGCGGACAGCGCGACCCAGACTGCAAACCGAGGCGCTGACAAATGACATGCGCAACACGAGGACTCCTTAGGGGCGCCGAAGCAGGGTCACCAACGAGGCTGCGTCGAGCGCCGCCTCGGAGACGTCCCCGGTCGCCATCGTCTTCAACTTGACGGTTCGAGCGGCAATCTCTCCTGAACCGATCGTCGCCGACAAGGGGGCGCCGGATCTGTCCACGGACTTCATCTGCGCCTTGAAGCTGCGACCCCGCACGTCGACGAGAACACGCACGCCCAGACGGCGCAGCTGGTAGGCCAGCCGCTCACACTCGACGCGACCGGCGTCGTCCCACGCGACCAGCGCGAGATCGGGGACGACAGCGGCAACGGCCGACGTCGACGACGACGCGGCCACGGCTTTCACCATGAGCACGAGACGCTCGATGCCGCCGGCGAAGCCCACGGCCGCGGTCTTGCGACCACCGAGGGTCTCGACGAGCCCGTCGTAGCGGCCGCCGGCGCACACGGTCGACTGGGCGCCGAGGCCGACCTCGCCGACGAATTCGAAGACCGTGCGCGTGTAGTAGTCGAGCCCGCGCACGAGCTGGTTGTCGAGGACAAACGGGATGCCGAGCCGCTCGAGCCCGCCTTTGACGGCGTCGAAGTGGGCGGCGGCTTCGGGTGACAAGAAGTCGATGGGCTTGGGCGCGTCTTTGGCCAACGCCTGATCGGAAGCATTTTTGCTGTCGAGGATGCGCAGCGGATTCTGTTGCAGCCGGCGCCTGCTGTCGTCGGAGAGCTCGGCCTCGACCCTGGTGAAATAGGCGACCAATGCAGCGGTGTATTGCTGACGTTCGGCGGGGTCACCGAGCGTGTTGAGTAGCAGCTTCGTCGACCCCGAGAGGCCGAGGCGATCGAGGATCGTGTGCACGGCGGCGATGACGGCGACATCCATGCCCGGCTCGGCGAAGCCAAAGGCCTCGCAGCCAATCTGGCTGAACTGACGTCGACGACCGGCCTGCGGCTGCTCTCGGCGGAACATCGGGCCGATGTAGAAGACCTGCTCAAAGGCGTCGGCGAACAGCTTGCCGTGCTCGACCATGGCTCGCACGACGCCGGCGGTGTTCTCGGGGCGCAGGCACACGCTGCTGCCCTTGTGGCCCTCGCGATCGGCCTTGTCGTCAAAGGCGAACATCTCTTTGCCAACGATGTCGGTGCCAACGCCGACGCCGCGCACGAACAGCGCGGTCTCTTCGAGGATCGGAGTCCGGATTTCGCCGAAGCCGTACGACAGAAAGACGTCGCGTGCGGTGGCTTCGATGTGGCGCCACACGACGAGGTCGGCCTCGAAGAGGTCATCCATTCCCTTGACGGCGCGCAGCTGGTCCATGCGGGGCGCCTACCGCGGTCGATCGTCGACGACAACGCGTAGCTTGAACGCGCGGCGTTTCAGGAGCGGGCGCTCAGCCCTTGCGCCAGCGCAGCTTGATTTCGACGTTGCCGACCTTCACGACATCGCCGTTCTTCAGCGTCGAGAAGTCGATGTCGCGGCCGCCGACGTTGACAAAGGCCCCGCGGTTGGCGCGCGAGACGAGGACGGCGCTGCCCATCTGCAAGAACGTGCAGTGCCACGGGCGCAAGCCGGCGCTCTTGGGCAGCGACACCTCGCAGCGCGCGTCACCGCCGAGCCGCGTCACAGCCGTCGACAGCGGAATCTGCGCGTAGGGCTTGTTCTTCAGCGTGATGTCGAGCGTGATGAGCGCGACATCGTGGGTCTGCGCGAGCACGCGCTCGAGGTCTTCGTCGGCGGGCCACGCGCCACCGAGCCCCTGCACCTCGAAGCCGCCCGACGTCTTGTCGGCCAGCCGGCCCATGTCGCCGTCGGTGGAGCTGCTGATGAAGTCGTCGTCGGCGGCGGCGTTGGAGAACGCGATGTCGGCTTCGAGGTCTTCGTCGCCGGCGCCACGCGAGAGGTCGATGCCTTCGATGAGCTCGGTGCCGATGGGCGCGCTGCCTTTGCTCGGCGGCTCGCGATCCTTGCTGGCGCCGTCTTCGAATTCGTCGCCGAGGAAGCTGCCGTCGCCCAGCTCGTCCATGTTGAAGCGGCCGTTGTCGTCGTCGTCGTTGCGCTTGACGGTGGGGCGCGCGCGCCCGAGCTCGGTCTCTTCCGGCGGGGGCGCCAGCGACGTCTTTGGTGAGCCGCCCGCGACGCCGATTCCGGCGCGGCCAGCAACGGCGGCACCAGCGCGGGGCGCATCGTCTTTTTGATCGGTCAGCGGTGAGCGCGGGGTCGGCTGCCGCGGCCGCGGCGGCGACATGGGGGCGTCTCCGAGATCGGTCTCGCGCGCCGAGAGGTCGTCGAGCAGGCCGTTGCTGCGTTGATCCGTCGACGGGGGCTGGTTGAAGCCGGCGCCGGGGAAGCCGACCTCGACGTCGGCGTCTTCCAGGAACAGCACGCCGTAGTCGTAGAAGTTCAACAGGTCGCCGTGGCGCAGCACGCGCGCGCCCTCGATGCGCTGGTTGTTCACCCACGTGCCGTTCTGGCTGCCGAGGTCTTCGACGGCGACACCGTCTTCGGTGACGTAGACCTTGGCGTGCTTGCGCGACAGCCCGAGCAGGCTGATGACGATCTCGCACTGCTTGCTGCGGCCGACGGTGAGGCCGTCGTTGGTCATCGGGTGACGGCTGACCTCCATGCCGTTGAACAGCAGCACAAAGGTCGGCTTGGGCGGCACGTACTCGACCGACGAGACGCCAGCGTCGAAGTCCGACAGGTTGCCGGTCTTGTCCACATCGTTGCCGGCGCGCGTGCGCGCATCGGCGGAGCGCCCAAGCCCAAGGTCGTCGTCGTCGTCGTCGCGCAGCTCGGCTTCGAGGTCGTCGAAGTCGATGTCGAGGTCATCGGCGATGGGGTCCGGTTCGGGCACCGGAGCCGGCACCCTTCCGTGCTTGACGTCGTGGCCGTTCTTGCCGTTCTGGCCCGACGGCTTCTCGACCTTGGTGGGCCGCGGCGGCGGGCGCGGCTGCTCAAAGACGGCGACATACTTGCCGAGCTCGATGCGGTCGCCCGACTCGAGGGCGCTCTCTTTCTCGATGCGCTCGCCGTTTTTGTGGACCCCGTTCTGGGCCCCCAGGTCGATGACGACGTAGGCGTCTTCGCGCTTCTCGATGCGCGCGTGGAAGCGCGACAGGGTGCGGTCGTCGAGCACAATGTCGTTTTCGGGGTGGCGCCCGAGGCCGACCACCTCGCGCAGCAAATCGTGCTCCGCGAGCCGCTCGTCGCCCCGGTAGATGACCAACCTCGACACGGGTTCAGGCTATGTGATCCGGGTCGTCGCCGTCGCGTTTGCTGCCACCCGGGCCCGAGCGGCCCTGGAGCGGGGCACCCGGGCGGGATCGTCAGCCCGCCACACGCCGATGACGTCGGCGCAAGAACGCCAGCAGCGCGACCGCGACGACGACGCCGTCGGGGCCGGTGCTTGCACACAATGTCTGTGTGAAGCGCACAGAAGGCGGATCCGGACGACCGACGCCGTAGCACTCACCGGTCGCGTCGCCCGCCGGGTAGATGGTGCACAGGCCTTCGATGTCGTTCTCGCCGAGGTCGCGCTTGTCGTCGTCCTCGATGGAGGCCGAGGCGAACATGGTGGCTTCGACGGCAAAGGCTTCGGAGGCCGGGGGGTGGTCGAGGCCGATCACGTGGCCCAGCTCGTGGGTCAGCGTGTTCTGCAGGTCGAACTCGACGACACAGCCGGCCTCGCCGGCGTCGCAGGCGGTGAACTCGAACGAGATGTCGTTGACCTCGATGTCGGCGTCGAGCAGCCGGCCGCTGGTGCTCTCGAAGGTCACGGTGGTGATGGCCAGCGCGCCAAAGGTGTGCACCCAGCGGTCGAGGTCGTCGCCCGGGGTGTCGTTGCGGAACACGACGATGTTCTGGTTCTCGGGGCTCTGTGAGCCGGCCTGCCAGTCGAAGCCAACGATGCGCTTCGTCGTCGGCGGGCCAAGCGCCAGCTCGAGGTCGGTGCACCCCTGCCGGCTCCATTCGTCGCAGCCGCGGCGCAGGGCTTCGTCGACGGCGTCGGCGTCGACTTCTTCGCCGGCGCCGCTGCGGTGCACCGTCACCTGCCGCTGGTTCCAGGCCACCGACGGACCGGCCCCCGGCGTGCGCGTGCAGAGAAACGCCCACGACGACGACGACGCCGTCACCGCGAGCACGACCGCGACCCCGACATGCGCCCTCATCGTTGCTTCACCGGCAGGCCCGAGCGAAGCGTCGGAACCAGAAGGGGAAACCCATCGTCGCCGAACGGGACGAGCGCGTCGTTGTGGGCGTCGTCGATGGCAAAGGCGCCGCGAAAGAAGCCGACGACGCCGCGCGCGGGCGGGCTGTGGGCGTCGGCGCGCGGGCCGGTCGCCGGGCCGAGGTAGAGGCGGTAGCGAGCGCCGAGCTGGAGCTGCGGGCTGCCAGGCACGCGCTGCGTGACGCCGTCGACGTCGCCGCCGGGCAAGGCGACGACGTAGCTGCGCACCTGCTGGCCGTCGCCGACGATCAAGGTCGAGAAGGTAAAGACGCGCTGGCCCAGGCGCACCACGCGCTGCACCGTCACGCGGCCGTCGACGACGACGTCGGCCTGCCGGCGCAGCTCGGCCTCGGTCATGGGCGGGACCACCATCGAAGCGATCAGGGCAAGTGCAGCGAGCATCACGAGGGGGATGGTAGCAGCGCCACGACGGCGCGCATCCGTCGGCCGACCGCCCATCGATGTTTCGCTTCATGGTGGGGAAACGCGACGTGCGCCGCGGCCATTCCGTCGCACATCGAGCGGCGGTCGGCCGACGGATGCGCCACCCGGTGACGCTGCTACCATCTCGGTCGTGATGCTCGCTGCACTTGCCCTGGTCG
>JBKJNL010000715.1:0-5035 GCA_046593615.1 Myxococcota bacterium
CCGGGGCGCGTGAGGCGCTGGTTGATGCGGGCGACGACCAGGCCGTCGCTGCGGGCCACCAGCTGCAGGGTCTGCAGGTCACCGCCGGCGCCGAGGAACACCTGCAGCTCCGAGCCGAACGACGAAAAGAACTCACCGAGGATCTGCAGGTCGGTGCCCGGCAAGATCGTCACGTCGCGCGGCAGCACCTGGTCGATGCGGGCCACGTCGATCTCGACGTAGAGGTACGACGACACCGTCGACTGGCCGTCGCCGTTTTCCAGGACGATGGGCTGGGTGCCGGTGGTCAGCGACGCCGGCGCCACGAACTGGATGCGATCGAAGCCGGCGGCCGCGCCGACCTCGACGGGCAGGTTGAACGTCGTGCCGGCCAACACGACCTTGACGCCGTCGGGATCGAAGTTGCGGCCGGCGACGGTGATGAGGTTCTGTCCCTGCAGCGGGCCGCTGGCGGGGTCGACGAAGACAATGGTCGGTCCGACGCCCTGGGGCTCGAAGACCTCGATGTCGGCCGACGTCGCCGTCTGGCCGTCGGGGTTGGTGAGCACCAGCGTGACCGTGCCGGCTGGCAGCGGCGGCGTCGTCACCAGCACCGACGTGGCGCTGGTGCGCACGGTGCTCAGCGGCGGGATGCTCTGGGTCTCGTGGCGGAAGGTCGCCGTCAGGCCGGCGCGCAGGCTGGTGCCGGTCACGATGATGAGCGTGCCGCCGGTGGTGGGCACGCGCGTGGGCAAGATGCCGTCGATGCTCGGCTCGGGAAAAAAGTACGTGAACGCGTTCTGGCGGTTGGTGCTCTGTCCGTCGGGGTTGACGACCGTGATGGCCACGACGCCATCGAATTCGACGGCGGGGACGACGACGCTGATGCCCTGGTCTTCGGCGCTGATGACCGTGGCTTCGGCGATGCCGAACAGCACGCGGCTGCCAGGCACGAAGCCAGAGCCGAGGATCGAGATGGTGTCGCCACCGTCGGCGGGAGCCGAGGCGGGATCGACGCCGGTGATGACCGGCGTCGGGCCATCGGGCTCGGCGAAGCGAAAGGCGAGGCCGTTGCTCTTGGCGCCATAGACGCCCGGCGCGATCTGGTTCTGCACGGTCATGACGACGGTGCCGGCTGCGGTGGCGGGGGCCAGCACCGCGAGGGTGTTCTGGTCGATGTAGTCGGCGTCGAGGGCGACGTCGTTGAAGTTCACGCGCGGGATGCCGAATTTGTCGGTGAAGAACGAGCCGATGATCGTGACGGGCTGGGTCGAGCCGCTGGTCGGCGCGACGTCGGGCAGCGCCAGCTGCAGGCGGGCCGCCGGGGGGTCGTAGAGGAACGCTTCGGGGAGGGTGGCCGCCTGTCCATCGCCGCCGGCCTCGATGGGTGGGTTCTCGACGACTGCCGTCGCCGGGTTGCGGCCGACCTCGAGGGAGCCGGGCGGCATGATGCCGATGGCCAGGGTCTCTTCGGTCTCGGGATCGACGGTGATGCTGACGTCAAGGGCCCGGAAATCGGCAAACGAGACGACGGCACCGGGCTGGAAGCCGCGCCCGCGCAGCACGAACGGGGTGCCGCCCTCAAGCGGTCCGGTGGCGGGCTCGATGGCGCGTTGGTCGGAGAATTCCGGGCCGCGGCTCAGCTCGCAAGAGAGCTGGAAGGGCGCCGGCTCGTCGAGCGCCAGGCCGCCCGTGATCGCCAGCGGCGCGCCAAGCTCGACGCGGCCGAGCAGCACCACGACCCGCAGGGTCGAGTTCGCCTCATCGGCCTTTTTGCGGTTGACGACGTCGACGCCTTCGGAGCCGATGGACGGGTGCCGCGACGACGCCAGCACCGCGTCGATCTCGTTGTCGGCGTTGACGGAGACGACGGCGAGGTCGACGTCGCTCTCGAGGCCGGAGAGGCTGACCGCGAGACGCGTCTCGGCCGGCACGTCGATCACGAAGCCGCGATCGGCAGGCATGGTGAAGCTGGTCACGCCCTCGCCGCGGATGACCTGCGCGCCGGTGAACACCAGACCAGCCGTCGTGATCTCCTGCCCCGAGAACAGCTGTTCGGCGGGAAAGGCGCTGACCGGCACCGAGCCGCTGCCGACGGCGAACGACGCGCCAATGTCAGGCTCGGTGTAGCTCTCGGGGCGGGGGCGCAAGGTGCCGTCGGCGTTGGCGATGACCTTGACGCGGGTGGCCTGCACGACGCCGGTGACGGTGTCGCGGGCCAACACCTGCACGCCGGCCGTGGTCAAAAAGGCGTTCACGGGCGCGAACGACACCGCCACCAGCAGCTCGTTGCCGGGCTCGACGATGGCCGTGAGCTCATTGGCCGGCAGGCTGCGGCGCGGGCGATCGACGGGGCCACCAAAGGGGTCGAACAGCGAGAGGGCCACGCCCTGGCCGCCGCCGACGTCGAGGGCGTCGAAGCTGATCGGGTTCGGCCCGCGGTTCTCGAGCACGATGACCTGGCGCGCGAACTGGCCGAGGCGGATGCCCGACGGGAACTGCAGGGTCTCGGGGCTGGCCTCGATGAAGACGGCCTGCTCGCCGGGGTCGATGCCGAGCTCGTGCACGTCGTCGGGCGCGAGGTCGTCCATGTTGGTCACGCCGTTGCGGTTTCTGTCGAAGACCAACGAGCAGGTGCCGTCGAGGCCCACGTCGCAGCTCTCGAAGCGCGAGCCGTCGAAGTCGAGGCCCGACGTCTGGCCCTTGGCGATCTCGAGCGTGTCGGTGGCCCGTCCGAGCAAGACCTCTTCGCTCTCTTCGGCGAAGCGGCCGTAGACGCGCAAGGTGGCGATGCGCGGTCCATCGCTGACGTTCTGCAGGTTGAACGTGCCCGACAGGGTCAGGTCTTTGTCGAGGACGACGGGCGTCTCGGGCAGCGCGCTCTCGGAGATCTCGAGCGTCACGCGCAGCAGGGCGCGCGTCTCGGCCGGCAGGGTGTCGAGCGCCAGGCCCTCGGGCAGCACCAGCTCGGGCTGCGGCGGCGGCGGACAGGCCGTGAGGCCAAGCGCGAGAGCAACAAGCGCAACAACGCGAGATCCAGGAATACGCATGGCGGCACTATGCGTGTGGCCGGGTCACCAACCGCACATCAGCGTCGGTGTGTCCCAGATCAACCCACCCGCTCCGCCTGTCGTCGTCACGCCGGCGTCATGACCCTGCCCGTCCGGATGGTGGGTTCAGCCGGACGGGCCGTGCCGTTGCCGTCAGTCGCGGCGCGAACGTCGGCGCCAACGGCAGGGCAGCGCGAGCAGCAGGCCCACCAGGGCCACCACCGGGGCCGGAGCCGGGCCATTGGCGCAGGTCGGGCCCCCGCTGGCCTCGAATTCGTCTTCAAAGGCTTCGCCGTTGCAGACGATCGCCGTCGAGCCGACCTCCTCGTCGGCGAGGGTGCCGTCGCCGGGGTCGCCTGCGCCCGTGCCGTCGTCGACGCCGGCTTCGATCTTCTGCCCGCCCGCGGTGCAGCCGGCGTCGCCCGCGGCCACGTCGGTGATGCGCAAGAGCGACGAGAAGCCGGCGCCGCCGTTGTCGCCGTCTGCGCCCGCGGGACCGTCGGCGCCGGCCGCGCCGTCGGCGCCAGGCGTGCCGCGGGGCCCTTCGGCGCCGTCGGCGCCGTCTTCGCCGTTTGCGCCGTCGGCGCCGTTTTCGCCGTCTTCGCCGCTGCACACCTGGTCGGTGCGATCGCGCTCTCCGACGTCGAGGACGCCGTCGCCGTCGTCGTCGACGCCGCTGTGCACCTTGACGCCGCCCGCCGGGCAGGTCGCGTCGGTCTCGACCGAGACGACCACGGGGGCCGCGGCCTGCTCGCACAAGAACACCACCTGATCGACCTCGGTGTCGGCCAGCACGCCGTCGCCGGCGCCGCCGTCCACGAGGCCATCGTCGCCGCCGTCATCGACGCCCAGCGACAAGCGGTTGCCGCCGCGCGTGCAGTTGGCGCCCTCGGGCTCGATGTCGACCTCAACGAGGTTCTGCAAAAAGAGGCCCCCGAGCTCGACGGAGCCGCGGTCGCAGGCGCCGTCGACGCGGGCCGCGCCGCGCTGGTCGAATTCCACGGCCACGCCGTCGCTGTCGAAGCACGAGCCGGCGTCTGTGGCCGGTCCGTCGGCCAGGGGCGCGCGCGTCGGCGTGAAACCGCCGTTGTCGACGAGCCCGCCGACGACCGGGGTGCCGGCGGCGACGACCTGGTCACCGGTGCTGGCCATCAGGCAGCCGTCGACGTCGTCGATGACGTTGAACCCGGCCGAGACCGACAGGCCCGCGGGCTGCTCGCAGTTGGGGCCGGCGGGGGCGTCGTTGCCCACCAGGATCGAGCTGCGGATCACGGGAGCGACAAAGGCAAAGAGGGCTCCGCCGCTGGTGACGGCGACGTTGTCGACAAAGGTGCTGCTGTCGATGAGGCCTCTGACGAACAGGGTCAGGGCGCCGCCCGAGCCGCCGCTGCTGTTGCCGCTGAACGTGCTGTTGTCGACGACGACCGTGTCGCCGACATCGCCGCGGGCGACGATGGCGCCGCCGCCGGCGTCGCCGACGTTGTTGGCAAAGGTGCTGCGCCGCACCTCGAGGGAGCCCGCCACCAGGCTCACCGTGGGCGCGCCGGAGTTGCCGACCAACAGGCTCTCGTCGACGACCAGCCGCGGGCGCGCGCCGTTGCCGCTGAAGGGCACAAAGACGACGCCCAGGCCGGCCACGCCGACGTTGTCGCGCACGACCACGCGTCGCAGCGTCAGATCGGCGTTGGTGACGACGACAGCGCCGGCGTCGGCGCCGCTCAACGTGAGCCCCGTGACCGTGACGGCGGCACCGGTGACGGCGATGGGGCTCGCACCCAGGGCCAGCGTCGTCGCCGGCGCGCCGCCTTCAGCCGCGGGCGCGCCGCGCACGGTCATCGGCGTGGTGATGGTCAGGGCGCCGGCCACCGTGAACGTGCCCTCGAACAAAACGACGTCGTCGGCGCCGGCGCCGGCGCCGCAGCCATCGACGACGGCGTCGGTGTTGGCGGCGGCCAGGGCCTCGCGCAGCGAACAGTCACCGTCGGCGTTCTGCTCGTCGTCGCGGG
>JBKJNL010000945.1:0-5272 GCA_046593615.1 Myxococcota bacterium
GGCCCGTCGGCTCGGCTCGGCTCCCGGTGCGACGACGACGCGGCCTCGCTTCACTCTCTCCTCCCCTCTTCCGCAGCGGCCGCGTTGCTCGGTTCACGCACGTGCTCGACCGCGCCCGCGGAAGAGGGGCCAGGGGGAGATGGCTGATCGCGCGGCAAGCCCGGTGGGCGGAAACGACGACGCCCAGAAAACGACAGCGCCAAAAAAAACGACAGAAACGACGACACCAAAGAAAACGGCCGACCCTGGGTCGACCGTCTTCATCGTTCGCTGCGTTCCGTGAGCAGGCGCTCAGCCCTCACCGGAGCCGTGGCTCAGAGGTTGGCGAGGCGGGCCGTGGCGTCGACAGCGTAGGGCCCCGTCGGTTCGGATTTCACATACTTGTTGAACGCCTCACGAGCGGCGTCATTCTTTTCCAGCTCCTGCATCGAGATGCCGAGCCAGTAATAGGTCGACGGGAACTCGTTGGTGACCGCCAGGGCCTCAGAGTACGTCGCTGCAGCCTGTTCGTGGTCGCCGGCGGCGGCGAACGCGCGACCGAGCCAGGTGAACACGTTGGCCTGGATTCCCGGTCCGCGCGTGCTGGATTTTTCGCCGGCTTTCTTCAGCGAAGCGACGGCATTGGTGTAGTCCTTTTTGAGCATGTAGACCTTGCCGATGTCGCGGTGGATCTCGGCGATGTCCTGGGTCTTCAACATGTTCTGCAGGTGGACGAGGGCCTCGTCGGCCTTGCCCTCGGCGAGCAGGCGCTGGCCGCGGGCCAGGCCGAGCTCGACGTTGTCGCCAAAGATGCCCTGGGCGGCGGCGTAGGCGGCGTCTCCTTCGGCGAACTTCTTTGCGCGGGCGGCGACCTCGATCTGCATGAGGTAGGGCGCGAGGCGGAAGCGGTCGAGGGTGACGGCCTGCTTCAAGAGCTCCTGGGCCTTGTCGTACTGCTTGTCGTCCTTGGCCTGCTTGGCGTCGAACAACGGCATCTCGGGGTTGTTGCGCAGCAGCAGGCGGGCGGCGTCGATGTCGCGCTGCACTTCGCGGTCGCCGGCGCGGGCGCGCTTGGCGATGAGGGCGCGGCCCAGGGTCGCGTAGCCGCGCTCGCGGTTGCCCAGGCCGTCTTTGCCGGCTTCAAGCACCGTCGACACGTCGTCGAGGGCGATGGGCAGGTTCACGACGTCGTCTTGCTCGAGGATGAGCAGCGCGCGCAGGGCCCGGGCCGGGTCGTGATCGAGCTCGGTCTTGATGGCGGCATCGAACGCGCGGCGGGCCTTGAACACGTCGCCCATGCGGCGGAAGGCGTCGCCGGCGAAGCACAGGGCGTTGGGGTCGGGCGTGTCTTTCAGGCTCTCGGCGAGCTCGCGCATCTCGGCGATCTTGCCCATCGCGGCGTAGGCGCGGCCGGCTTCGACACGCACGGGGATCGACAGCGTCTTTGGGTCGCCGAGGCCGGTGGCGAGGGCGATGGCGTCGCCGGCTTTGCCCGCGAGGCGCAGGCCGATCATGCGCGCGGCGACCGAGAGCGGGTGGTTCCGGGCTTCTTTTTCGGCGCGGGCGGTGGCCGCGGCGACCTTGGCTTCGGCGTCTTTGTCGCCGCGCTCATTCAACACGTTGAGCGAGTAGGCGTACTGGCTGACCGCCAGCTCCTGGCCGTCGTCGATCTTGAGGGCGGCCTCGAGCAGCGGCAGGGCCTTTTTGTGGCCGAGCGTGGTGTCTTCTTTGACGAGGGCCTGCTGCTGCAACAGCAACGCTTTGACCTCGCCCTGCTGGCGCTTGTTGACGACGAGGGCGCCGATGATGCCGACCACGACGAGCAACAGCAGCGCGCCGAGGCCAAAGGTGAAGCCGAAGCCGAGGCCCTTCTTGCCGGCCTGCTGGCCTTGGGGACCGGGGTAGCCGTAGAGGTTCTGGGCGTAGGCCGCGGCAAAGGCCGGATCGACCGGACCGCTGTTCGCCAGACCGGACTGCGTCGGCGGTGTCGACGTCGCCCCGCCCATCGCCGGCCCGACGGTTCCCGTGCCCACCGGATGCGGCCGTCCCGATCCGGGACCGACGCCACCGCCGGAGATCGCCTGGCCCATGGCCCGGGCCTTTGCCTCTTGCGCGCGGCGGGTGGCTTCTTCGGCGGCGGCGGCTTCGGCGACAACTTTGGCGGCGGCTTCTTCGGCGGCTTCTTCGGCGGCTTTGCGCGCGGCTTCAGCAGCGGCCTCGGCGGCTTTGGCGGCGGCGACTTCTTCGGGCGACGGACCGGGATCGAATTCGACGCCCTTGGCCTTGAGGGCGGCCTTTGCGTCGGCGTGCTTGCGGTCCTGGCGGAGCGTCTCTTTGAAGCTCTCGATGGCGTCTTCGAAGCGGCCCGATCGCTCGTGCATCTGCCCGAGGAGGAAGTGGGCGGGCGCGACCTCGGGACCCTTCAGCCCCATCCCGGTCGGATCGGGGCTGGCGAGCAGGCCCTTCAGCTCTTCGACGGCCTTTGGGATCTTGCCCTGCTCGGCGTAGACGCGCGCGAGCAGCAGCTTGCCTTCGAGAGACTCGGGCTGCGCCTTGATCCCCTTCTTGCAGACGACCATCGCTTCCATGAAGCGGCCGAGCTGCAGGTACGCGGTCGTCAACGGCACGAACGCTTTTGGATCGGCGGCAAAGGCCATCTCGAGCTGGGAGAGGTCTTGCTGCGCTGGGGGTTCGCTCATGTCGCTTGTTGCTTTCTGGCAGGCCCTGGCCCGAGCGGCCTGGAGCGGAGTACCGGGGCGCCGAGCGGCCCTGGAGCGGAAGACCCGGGCCCGAGCGGCCCTGGAGCGGAAGACACGGCCACTCTCAAGAACTCTCTTGATTGTCGGTCGGTGCGATCGGCCCACGCTCATGGCGTCGGACGCATGCGAATGGCCGCCACAGCGCCAGAAGCGAACGTGATGGCGGCGACGAGCCAGATGGCCGCACCGACCCCGAACGCGTCGGCGACAACGCCAGCGACGACGGCGCCGACGGCGTAACCGAGATCGCGCCACAGCCGATAGACGCCGACCGCCGAGGCCCGCCACGATGGGTGGGCGACGTCGCCGATCGCTGCCAGCAAGGTCGGGTAGACCATCGCCGTCCCGAGCCCGAGCAGCACCGCACCGCCCGCGAAGCCCGTCGTCGACGTCGACGCCGCCGTCAGCGCGATGCCCGCCGCCTGGACCCACATGCCGCCGACGATGAGGGGCTTTCGCCCCAGACGGTCTGACAGCGGCCCGGTCACCAGCTGCGCGATGCCCCACACGGCCGGATAGAGCGCGGCCAGCCAGCCGACCTGCGCGAGCGTCAGGCCCGCTGCCGCAAAGACGATGGGAAAGAGGCCCCAGGCCATGCCGTCGTTGAGGTTGTTGACGAGGCCAGCCTGGGTGACCGCCGACAGGTTTCGATCGGTCAGCGTGGTGCGGACAAAGACCTCGCGCTGGCCGAGCCCGGCGTCGCCGACGCCGCTCAGCCGCGCCTCGTGCTTCACGTGCTGAAGCGTCTCGCGCACGAAGAGCACCGAGAGCGCAAAGCCGAGAGCCGCAAAGACGACGCCGAGATAGAACGGTGCCGGGCGCAGGCCCCACGTCGAGGCGATCGTGCCCGTCACGGCCGCAGAGACGGCGACCGCGAGGTAACCGGCGAATTCGTTGATGCCCATCGCGAGTCCGCGCCGCTCTGGCCCGGCCAGGTCGATCTTCATGATCACCGTCGTCGACCACGTCAGTCCCTGGCTCACCCCGAGCAACGCGTTGGCCAGCAAGATGCCGCTCCACGACGAGGCCGACATCAGCAAGAACGGCACGGGCAACGCGATGAGCCAGCCGCCCACGAGGACGAGCTTGCGTCCGAAGCGGTCCGAGAGCCGGCCCGCGAGGTAGTTGGTCAGCGCCTTTGTCACCCCAAAGACGACGATGAAGGAGAGGACGGCGCTGCGGGCGACAAGGTCGAACTCTTCTTTGGCGATGGCCGGCAGGATGCTGCGCTCGATGCCGATCATGGCGCCGACAAAGGCGTTGATGACCACCAGCAGCGCGAACTGGGCGAGGTTGGCGCGCAACCCGAGCTTCGGATCGCTCACGGGCCGCGCCGCGTGAGGAGCGCCTGCGCCGAGCGGTGGGAGCTGGCTGTTCACAGGCGCTCCAGGGGCGCCGCACCGACCAAGGTTGCGCGGACACGCCGGGCAGAGGGTGCTGCGCGCGGCGCCGTCTCGACGGGGAGCCCGCGCGCGCGCCATTCGGCGACGCCGTCGGAGAGCGGGGCTGCGTCGAAGCCGGCCTCGCGCAGGACGGTGACGGCGTCGACGGCAAAGACGCAGTAGGGGCCGCGGCAGTAGGCGACGATGCGCTGGTGCGCGGGCACCTCTGCGATGCGCCGCCTGAGCTCGCGCAGCGGGATCGACAGGGCGCCCGGCAGATGACCGGCGGCGAACTCTTCACCGGGGCGCACGTCGAGAAACACCACTTCGCGGCGCTGCGCGCGCTTGAGCAGATCGCCGCGGTCGATCTCTTCGCTGGCACCCTTGCCACCGCGCAGCTCGGCCGCCACCGCATCCAGCTTTGCCGAGCGCGCATGGGCCAGCACGCGCAGCTGCACGACGGCCGCGGCGACATCGTCGCCGGCGAGGCGGTAGGTGACGAACGATCCCTGCTTCACGCTCTGCACCAGCCCCGCTGCCCGCAACACCTGCAGGTGCTGCGACGCGTTCGCCACCGTGAGGTTGGCGAGGCCGGCCACGACGTCGACGCTGCGAGGGGCCTGCGCGAGCAGATCGAGCAGCTCCAGGCGGTGCGGGTTGGCCAGCGCCTTTACCGCGCTTGCGAGGCCCTCGTAGAGGGTGCGCTTGCGTCGCCCGCCAGAGGCGAAGGTGGACATGACTCGCTCCGGATTCAAGACATTTCTTGAATCATGGACTGCAAAGAAGTCGATGGCAACGGGCTCCCTATCGGCAGGCGCGGCCCCCGCGGCACGCACGAGGGCGATGGCGCGTTGTCGTCTCTCGTTGGTTCGACGGGACATTCCGGCGCGGCCCCGACAGCAACGCACGACGGCCGCAAGCGTGCGCGCGTCAGAAGCTCTGGCAGCTGCCGTGCATTGCAGAGCGGCACGCAAAGCAGCACACATCTGCACGAGCTGCGCGCACCGGTCGCGCGCGCCGTCTGCACCTGCAAATCCCGGAGCCCTCATGCGTCTTGTCGCCGTCGCCACCCTCCTGTCGTCGCTCACGTTGGTCGCCTGCGAGCGCGAGGCGCCGCCGCCTGCTGCGCCCACCGTCGTCGTCGTCAAGCCG
>JBKJNL010000961.1:0-5462 GCA_046593615.1 Myxococcota bacterium
TGCGCATCGACCACTTCCGCGGCTTCGCCGGCTACTGGGCGATCCCCGCGGCCGACGACGACGCCCGCGGTGGCGACTGGGTCGACGGCCCCGGTCAGGCGTTGTTCGACGACATCCAAAAGGCCCTCGGCCCGGCGTACGGCAAGCTCGGCCTGCCGATCATCGCCGAAGACCTCGGCGTCATCACCGACGACGTCATCGCCCTGCGCGACCACGTCGGCCTGCCGGGCATGAAGATCCTGCAGTTCGCGTTCGGCGGCGGCGACGACAACGCCTACCTGCCGCACCACCACATCCCGGCCTCGGTCGTCTACACGGGCACCCACGACAACGACACGACGCTGGGCTGGTGGCGCAGCGCGCCTGATCACGTGCGCGATCACGTGCGGCGCTACCTGGCGCGCGACGGCAGCGACATCGTCTGGGACTTCATCCGCCTGGCGCTGTTGTCGCCGGCGCACACCGCGGTCGTGCCCTTCCAGGACGTGCTGGCCCTCGACAGCGGGGCGCGGCTGAACACGCCCGGCCTGTCAGATGGCAACTGGGCCTGGCGTGTCCGCGGCGATGCCTTTCACAAAAACCTGTCGACGCGCTTGCGCGATCTCGTCGAGCTGGGCTTTCGCCTGCCGGGGCAGAAGAAGGGCCTCTGACGTCGTCGTGAGCTCTGACCCGCGCCCCCGTCAGGTGGGTCAGGTGGGCAGCGGCTGGCGGTCGTTGACGGCGACGCGGCAGCGCTCGCTGACGTGCACGCCCAGGGCGTCGACGGCGACGACGACCGCGCTCGATTGAATCACGCTGTTCTTGACGGTCACGGCGCTCTTCACGGTCACGCCGGGCCCGACGATGGCGAACGGGCCGAGGTGGGCGCCGCGTTCGACCACGGCGCCTTCGTCGACGACGACGGGGCCTTCGAGGGTGCCTTCGATGCGCGCCGTCGGGTGCACGAACTGCCGCGGGCCGCGCTCGACAAAGCGGGCAAAAGGCTTGAGATGCAACAGCGGCGTCTCGCCTGCGAGCAGCAGGCGGTTGGCCTCCCACAGGCGCTCGGCGGTGCCGACGTCGAAGAACAAGCCGGCGTGGTCGAAGCCCTGCAGGTGGCCGCCGTCTTCGAGCCAGCCCGGGTAGCCCTCTTTGTTGATGCAGCTCGCGGGGCCGCGCACCGTGGGCGGTGAGGTGCGGTCATCGACCTCGACGGCGGGCAGTCGGTCGAGGGCCCGGGGGTGCACGAAATGCCAGCCGCAGAACATGCGCTCGCGGGCCACGGTGCCCTGCGGCTTCGCGCGGCCGGCAAAGGTGACGATGCGGTCTCGGTCGTCGGTGCCGATGGCGCCCCATTTCTTGGCGTCGTCGACGGTCTGCAACACCAGCGTCGACAGCGGCGCGGCGTCGGTGGCCAGCAGCGCCTTGACGTCGAGATCAATCAGCGCGTCGGCGTTGGCGATCAAGGCCCGGCCGGCAGACACGAGGCCCGGCGCCGGCGACGACGACGACGACGACAACGACGACAACGACGACAGCGACGACAACGACGACACCGACGCCGACTGCACCGACGGCAAGACATGCCTCAGCCCGAGCAGGCCGCCGCCCGTGCCCAGCACCGTGGGCTCGTGCGTGTAGCGCAGCGTCACCGCCGTGCCGTCGACGTCGACCCAGGCGCCGAGCGCGGTCGGCAGCCGCGGGTGCAACCAATGGCTGTTCACGGCGACGTCGACGACGCCGGCGTCTTTCAGCAGCTGCAAGGTGTGGACGATCAAGGGACGGCCGCACACCTCGAGCAACGGCTTGGGCCGCTCGAGCGTCAGAGGGCGCAGGCGGGTGCCGAGGCCGGCAGCAAGGATCCAGGCGACAGTCATGGGCAACCCTCTACCGTTGCCGACCCCGACACGACAGAGCCGGTCATGCCCCTGCGATCCGTGATGACCCGTCTGGTCGGCGCCGACGACGACGGCGCCGTCGACGACGCCTGCGCGGTCATCGTCGCCGGCGGCCTGGTCGCCCTGCCCACCGAGACCGTCTATGGCCTCGCCGCCCTCGGCCTCGACGACGACGCCGTGCGGGCCATCTACGCCGCCAAGGGGCGTCCGGCCGACAACCCGGTCATCCTGCACGTCGGTGACGTCGACGACGCCTGGCCGCTGTGGCTCTTGTCGACCGACGAGCGCCGCCGCGCCGAGCGCTTGATCGCCGCTTTCTGGCCCGGCCCGCTCACAATCGTGGCCCCCGCCAGCCCCGTCGTGCCGTCGGTGCCGCGCGCGGGGTTGCGGAAGGTCGCCGTGCGCCTGCCGCGCCATCCGTTTGCCCGCGCCGTCGCCCAGAAGCTCGGCCAGCCCTTTGCGGCGCCATCGGCCAACCTCTCGGGGCGGCCGTCGCCCACGACAGCGCTGGACGTCATGGAGACCCTGCGGGGGCGCATCGACCTGGTCGTCGACGGCGGCGCCTGCCAGGCCGGCATCGAGTCCAGCGTCGTCGACGTCTGCGGACCGCGCCCGCGCCTCCTGCGCCCCGGGGCCCTGTCGGTGCTCGAGCTGCGCAAGGTGCTGCCCGACCTCGACGTGCGGGCCCCGGGCCTGTCGGCCCACAGGCCCGCTGCGGGCACCAGCAACAGCGACGACGACGACGACGACGACAACAGCGACGACAACAGCGACGACGACGACGACGACAACAACGGCGACGACAGCGACGACGACGACGACGCAGCCTCACCCGGGCTGCGCCACCGCCACTACGCGCCGAACGTGCCCAGCAGCTTGAGCGACGACGTCGGCCGCTGCTGGAACGACGACGACACCGGCGTCATCGTCGACGACGTCACCGCTGCCCGCCTGCTGCAGCGCCTGGGCCCGCGCGCGGGGTTTCTGGCGGTGCTGCCGGCGGATCCCGTGGGCTTTGCGCGTGGCCTGTACGCGGCCCTCTACCGGGCCGAGCGCGCCGCGCCGCGCCGCCTCGTGATCCAGCGGGTCGACGACGACGACGAGGGCTGGGCCGCGGTGCGCGATCGGCTGCTGCGCGCCACGTCGTGAGGGAGACATCCGGCTCGATCCACCGGGCGCGGATCGGCGGTGGTGAACGCGACGCGAGGACAGTGGCTGGGCTACTCAGGCCATCTCGTTCGCGCTGACACCGGCGCTCCTTCGACCCCGAGGCTCTGATGGCTCGCGCTCTGATCGTCTCCCTGCTCTTCGTCGTCGCCAGCGGCTGCACCTCGTCGTTCCCGCCCGGCAGCTTCGATTGGGGACATGGCGCGGCGCCGCTCGTCGAAGGCCAGACCCGCGTCCAGCTCGGCGGCGGCGGCGGCGTCGGCGCCGGCATCTCCCCGGCCACCGCGTCGACCGGCGGCAACAGCAACGCCGTCGACGTCATCGGCGGCGGCGGCGGCGGCGTCGCCGTCGAGCACCAGCTCTACCCGACCCTGCTCGTGCGCGGCGAAGGCAACATGGGCTGCCAGAGCTCGGGGCTCGTCGACAACACCGCGGCCGTCAGCGGCGCCGAGTTCATCTGCCCGATGGCCGTCTACGTCGGCGGCCAGGTCAACCCCGAGGCCGACCCCAACTTCGCGCTGCGGTTGCGCGTCGGCGCCGGCGCCGACGTCTTTGTCATCAAAGACAGCGCGCTGTTGCCCGCGCCCTACCTCGCCACCCAGGGCGCTGTGGTGCTCTCGAAAGAGCTCGGCGACTTCGAGCCCTACCTCGATCTCCACCTCGGGGCCAAGGTCGGCTCACTGCTCGCGCCCGTCGGCACGGCCGGCGTCACCGGCGGCACCGAGTACCACCTGAACGACGACGTCAGCTTCTACGGCCTGGCCCGCGGCGACGTGCTGTTCATCGCAATCTTTCCCTCGCTGAGCGCCAACGTGCAGGCCGGTGCCCTCTTCACGTTCTGAGGCTTCAGGTCGCCAACCACTGGAGGCCGTCGAGCACGAAGCCCTGCTCGGCGGCGTTCTCGCTGACGACGTGCGACGTCGACGACAGCGTCTGCAGCGTCGCTTGCTGGCCGAGCAACGCCACCCACTCTTTGCTGGCGTCGTGGTCCGCGAGCGTGTCGTGGTCGGCGTGGATGACGTAGACGCGGCCGCTCGGCCCCTGCCCCTGCTGCAAGAGCCCCTTCAGGGTCGCGAGGTCTTTGGTGGAGGCGTGAAAGGCCTGCCCGCGGCCGCTGAGGTGCTCGGTGGTCGCGTGGGCGGCGAGCTTGCGCAGCGTCGCCTGGTCGCCTGAGAGAATCGGCAGGCCCATGGCCGGCAGCGGGATGTCTCTGACCAACGGGATGACGCCGGCGACGGCCAGGGCGCCATTCGGCAACGACTTCGTGCGATCGAAAAACGGCCCCTGCAGCACGGCGTTGACGCCTTTGGGCATCGGCGGTCCGTCGAGGTCGATCTTGCCGAGGTCGTTCATCATCATGGCCCCGAGCACGCCGGCGCCGGCGCCCATCGAGGTGCCGAGCAGCACGATCTCGGTCTTTGCGTCCTGGGCCTGGGCCCAGGCGGCGACCGAGGCGACGTCGCGGGCGATGCCGAAGCCGCGGTCGATGCCGCCGCGCTTGCCTTCGGACAGGCCGGCCCACTGGTGGTCGAGGACGACGACGGCGTGGCCCTGCTTGGTCAGCAGGTCGGCCTGCTCGAGGTGATTGCGGCCGCTCTCGAGGAAGCCCGGCGAGACGACGATGGTCTTGCCCGACGGCGCGGCACCGTTTTGCGGAGCAGGGGCGAAGCGCTGAACAAAGACGTCGCGGGCGGCGATCGCGTTGCCGTCGACGGAGCCGCTGGCCTTGATGACGTGGTCGGTGACGTCGGCGGGCGTCTTGCCGAAGCGCACCAGGCTGATCGCTTTGTCGAGCTGAAAAACATTCCAGCTCTCGGCGTCGACGTGGGCGGGCTTCAAAAGCGAGGTCACCGGCTGGCCAAAGGTCTTTTCGGAGGCCGCGAGAAACGCGCTCAGCTTTGTGTTCTCGTCGGACTTCGACCAGCCCGCGGCCAGGTTCTGCTTCAGCGAAAACAAGATCGGGTTCTTGTCGAACAAGCTGCTGACGCCGTGGCTCGACGTCGGCACCGTGTTCCTGGGCTGGCTCTCGTTGCCGACGATGCCGTCCTTGTTGCCGGTGGCGTCGTCGATCTTCTGCAGGAAGGTCGTGACCTGGGCGCGGGAACCAAAGGAAACGCTCGTCATGCCCCGGAGCTTGTCACGGCCGGGTTCGTTGTCTGTGATCCCGGTCGAGCAAGCTGCGGGCGGTCTGCCTGCAACAACGCCGCCCTTTTTGCGTCGACGGCGCCGTCGGGGCACGCTGCCTCTCCGAGGTTGCTCGAGAGGCGTGCCATGGCCGTGAAAAAGACACCGACGACGACGACGACGACGACGACGACGACCAAGACGCCAGGGAAGCCGCTGAAGAAGCCCGCGGCCGAACCGCTGCTGCAGGCCCTGCCCGAAGAGGCCTGGCGCGACCTGTTCGGCCTCGCCAAA
>JBKJNL010001022.1:0-3224 GCA_046593615.1 Myxococcota bacterium
GGCACGGCCGCGGCCCTCACGCTGTTGAGACAACCGGGCGACGACGACGCCTCACCGATCGCCACGGCTCACAGCACGGCTCACGGCACGGCGACCACCACCCTTGCTGACAACCGTTCTGGCAACAGGGCTGACCAGCCGGCGAGCGCGCGATGAAGATCTACACCCGCACCGGCGACGACGGCGGCACCGCCCTGTTTGGCGGCGAGCGCGTCCAGAAAAATCATGCGCGCGTGCGCGCCTACGGCGCCGTCGACGAAGCCAACGCCACCGTCGGCCTCGCCCACAACGCCGTCGACCTGCCGATGCCGCTCAAGAGCCAGCTGCTCGCCGTGATGAGCGACCTGTTCGACGTCGGTGCCGAGCTGGCCACGCCCACGGCGGCCGGCGACAAGCTCGAAGCCCGGCTCACGAGCCGCATCGACGACGCCCGCGTCAAAGAGCTCGAAGACGCCATCGACGACGCCAGCGCCCGCTGTCCGCCGCTCATGACCTTTGTGTTGCCCACCGGCGGTGAGGCCGCGGCCCGCCTGCACCTGGCCCGCACCGTGGTTCGCCGCGCCGAGCGCGAGGTCGTCGCCCTCGCCGAGACCTTGCAGCAAGACGGCGTCGTCATCCGACCGGCGTTGGTCGTCTACTTGAACCGCTTGAGCGATTGCCTCTTTGCCTGGGCCCGCTTCGCCGCCCACGCCAACAACCACGGCGACGTTCCCTGGCAGGGCAAGAAGACCGCCCCGCGCTGAGCCCTGCTCGTGGGCACCCTGCTCGTGGGCGCGCTGCGCGTCGACGCAGCAGGCCCCTGAGGCTCAGCGATCGACGTCGCCCATGACCGGGTCGATGGAGGCGATGATGACGACGAGGTCGGCGATGAGGCCGCCGACCGCCATCTTGCTGATCGCCTGCAGGTTGCAGAACGACGGCGTCCGGGCCCGCACGCGCACGGGCTTGCCCGAGCCGTCGCTGACGACGAGGAAGCCGAGCTCACCGCGGGGACTCTCGACGGGCACATAGGCCTGACCGGCCGGGGGGCGCATGCCCTCGGTCCACAGCTTGAAGTGGTGGATGACCGCTTCCATCGACTTCGCCAGCTCTTCCTTGGGCGGCGGCATGACCTTGCGATCGCTGGTCTTTACCGGACCTTTGATGTCTTTCAGCATGCGCAAAGCTTGATCGCAAAGATCAACAGATTGGCGCAGCTCGCCGATGCGCACCTTGTAGCGGCCGTAGCAGTCGGCGCCGTTGTCGGTGACCACCTCGAACTTGAATTTCTCGTAGCCCGAGTAGGGGTGGGCCTTTCTGATGTCGTGGGCCACGCCGGCGGCCTTGAGCAGCGGTCCCGACACACCCATCTTGATGGCGTCGTCGGCCTTGAGGATGCCGATGCCGACGGTGCGCTCTTTGAAGAACGGGTTCTCGGTGACGGCGTCTTCGTATTCGTCGATGTAGCCGGGCATCGAGTCGATGAAGACGCGGCACTGCTTGAGCCAGTCGTCGTCGGCGTCGTCGGCCAGGCCGCCGGGCCGGATGAAGCTGCACATCATGCGCTGGCCGGTCAGCAGCTCGAACAGGTCGAGCACCTTTTCGCGCTCGCGCAGGCAGTAGAGGAACACCGAGGTCACGCCGATGTCGATGGCGCCCGAGCCGATCGACACCAGGTGGCTGTTGATGCGCGTCAGCTCGGCCAGCAGCACGCGCAGGATCTGGGCCCGCTCGGGGATCTCGCACTGCAAGAGCTTCTCGACCGACAGCGAGTAGGCCAGGTTGTTGCCGAGCGGATTGAGGTAATCCATTCGGTCGGTGATCGTCACACCCTGTACATACTTGAGTTGCTCACAGGTCTTCTCCATTCCTGTGTGGAGGTAACCGATGACCGGCTTGATCTTGCGCACGATCTCGCCGTCGAGGTCGAGCTCGAGGCGCAGCACCCCGTGGGTCGAGGGGTGCTGGGGTCCCATGTTGACGTGCAGCAGGTGCTCGCCGTCGTTGTCATCGGGCTGTGCGCTCATGGCGCTGGGCTAGCCGCCCCGAACACCAATCTCAAGGCGTCTCGGGCACAGGCGCGGCCGCCGACGCGGCGCTGACCTCGACGGGGGTGCCGCTGAAGCTGGCGTTGCCGGTGAGCGGGTCGATGCGGGCGGCGTCGGTGACGTCGTTGATGCTGACCCCGGGCTGCGCGCTGGCCACCGACAGCCGCACGCCCGGCGCCGTCCCCGCGCGCTGGTGGCCCCAGCCGTGGGGCACGCTGACCACGCCGGGCATGATGTCGGCGGTGACCTCGAGGGGCAGCGTGATCGAGCCCGTCGACGACGTCACCGCCACCGGCTGGCCGTTGTGCAGGCCGCGGGTGCGGGCGTCGCTCTCGTGCATCAGCAGCGTGCAGCGGGGCTTGCCGCGCACCAGGCGCTCGCTGTTGTGCAGCCAGGAATTGTTCGAGCGCAGATCGCGGCGGCCGATGAGCACCAGCCCGCCGCCCGACGCTGCTGATGCTTCTGATGACGACGACGACGACGGTGACGACGCGGCCGACGACGACGACGAAGTCACAGGCAACGGAGAAAACAGGGTGCGGGCCAGGCGCTGCAGGTCGTCGAGGTAGAGGGCCGGCGCCAGCTGCAGGCGCTGGCTCTTCGTCTGCAAACGCCCCGGCAAGCAGGGCCGCAGCGCGCCGAAATCCACGCCGCTCTTCGACTTCTGCAACGCAGCCACCGACGTGCGGTGCGGGCCGATGCGCAGCAGCAGATCGATGATCGGCCGCGGGCCGCGTGTGTCGAACAGTGCGTGCACGACCTGGTCTTGCAGCGCCGCGCGCAGGCCGAGCCCGCTTCTGGATTTCGTCAGCGGCCGCTTCGACAGCGCCGAGGCCAGGGCGAGAAAGATCTCCCAGTCGTGGCGGGCGTGGGCTGGGCGCTCGATGGTGGCGTCGCTCCAGCGGGCCGTGTTTCGCACCGCCAGACCGTGGAACACGAGGTCGTAGTGCTCGCGCTCGAGCGGCGACGTCGGCGGCAGGATCAAGTCGGCGTGGCGCGTGGTCTCGTTCACATAGAAATCGATCGAGGCCATGAACGACAAAGACGGCAAGGCCCGCTCGAGGCGCGCGCCGTCGGGCGACGACAACACGGGGTTGCCGGCCGACGTGATGAGGGCCTTGATCTGCCCCGGACCCGGCGTCTCGATCTCTTCGGCGAGCACGGCGGTGGGCCACTCGCCGCCGAACTCCGGCAGCT
>JBKJNL010000173.1:0-3602 GCA_046593615.1 Myxococcota bacterium
TTTGCGCTGGCTCGCCTCGCTCCGCTCGGCGAGACACTGCGGCCGAGGCCGACCCTCGTACCTCGGGATCGACCTGGCCTTGTGTCGCAAATGCTAACGTTCGCAGCTCAAACCGAGCTCTCCCGTTAGATCACGCCTGCCCGGAGCCGCAGCTGTCTTGATTCTGTTTTACGGCTCTCCGGTTAAGAGTGGACCGCGCACAAGCTGTGCATAGGAGCGGGGAGCGAAATTGGGCGCGTCGGGCTGGCTAGCGTGACGCCTCCGTTTCTGGGAAACGTGCATGGCGCTGACAATTCACCGGGGGCATCAGATGAAGTTTCGTAGCTTTTCCTTTGTCATGTTTATTTGCTTAGGTGTCGTGCTTGCTGGGGCCCTTTGGGCCTGCTCGCCACCCTCATCATCGTCAGGTGGGGATGTTACCCCTTGCACAGCTGATACTGACTGCACGCAATTCTGCACCGCAGAGCTTGATATTCTGCTGCGGAACTCAGATTTGTCTGCCGATCGTCGTTTGACCGCCCAGGTTTGTAATCCTGATCTTTGTGCGTGCGGACTTGCCGATAACGGTTCCTGCTTCGTCATCGGCGGTGTGGTGGGCACCCTCGAGGAAGTTGCCTGTCCCGCCGACGAGACGAAGGTGAATGAAATCATGGACACGATCATGGCTGAGCGGGCGGGCGCTGAAGGTAATCCTGATGCCGGTCCGGCTTCGGACGGATAATCGCCTCCGATAGGAAACCTTGGCGCCGGCCCTCCTGCTCATCTGTGCAGGGGTGGGTCCGTTTTAGTGGCGCGGGTGGGTCACTTTTTGCTGTCGCCTGTTCCACGGCGAGTTGGCGGGCATCGATTTCCCCGTTTCGCACGAGGCTGAGGGTCGGTATTGCTGGCATCGGCTGGGCCTCGGGCTTGCGTCGCTTCGCAACTTCGTGATCACCCGGAGTCCGGCCACTTACGATCCCCGTTCTCGTCGTCGTCACGTCACCCGGTCGCCCCGGCGACCCTGGATCTGGGCGCGGCTGCACCCTACAGATTTGACGGCTCAGGATCGACGGGCGTTGCCCCGAGACCGCTGCCAGCGTTGCCCATAAACACCTCGCCCTCGCGGATGTAGCGCTCGAGCATGGCCAGCGATCGGTGTCGGGTCTGTCGGCGAATGGCGTGGGCCGGCTTACCGGCCCGCGCCGCTTGCGTGGCAAAGCCCGCGCGCAGCGAATGCGGCGTGATCTGCCCCTGTAGGCCGGCGTCGTCGACGACGCCCTCCAGCACCCGCTCGACACCCTTGGCGCTCAAGCGGCGGCCGCCGCAGCGTCGATCAAGAGCCACGAAGAGGGCGACGTCGTCGTCGTCTTCGCGAACGGCGAGCCAGTGCTTTAACGCCGTCGCGGGGCACAGCTCATCGGCCCGCCTCGGCAACCCGAGCACCGCGCCTTGCCCCTCTTGATCGGTCTTTGATGACCGCACCTTGATGACGAGGCCGTCGACGTCGTCACGCACGTCGACGCGATCGAGAGCCACGAGCTCGCTCCGGCGAAGCGCGCCGAACCAACCCACCAGCAGCAGAGCGCGGTTGCGCAGGCCGATCCGCGTCGACGTCGGCTGCGTCGACAGCGCGCTGCGCAGGCCATCGAGCATCAACGGAGCAGCCTCGCGCCGCGGCTGCGAACGAAGACGACGACGGAGCCCTTTCAAAAACTCCCGTACCTGCAGGTCGTCGCGCGGATTCGCGCCGCCGGCGACGACCTGAGCGAGCGAGATAGAGACGACGGCGCGGTTGATGGTGGCGAGCTTGAGGCCGGCCTCGAGCATCGAAGCCAGGTGCAAGAGCACGACGGTCGATGACGCCGGCAGCGGCTCGAGGCCGCGGCCCTCGCACCAGCGCATGAAGCGGCGCACGTCGGTGGCGTAGGCCCGGCGGGTGCCCTCGGAGCGGGCCTCGGCCATGACCGACCGGAGCAGCTCGGCTTCGCGATTGGAGACCCGCACCAGCGCGAGGTTCTTCGTTGGCGGGCCCGCAGGGCTCGATGGCGGGTCAACGGCAGGCTCGACCTCAGGTTCGACCTTCGGCGCACGACCAGGTCCGAGCTCCGGCCAGGCGTCGGTCTCAAAAGTCGCCAGACCCGCATTCAAGACGCCGGGTGCGACATCAGGCGCGGTGTCCCTACTTGGACCTACAACCTCTCCCACTTGCGCCTTCTTTTGCTTACGTCGGCCTACAGCGGCGCCCATGCGTCCGAGAACAGGGAGTTATCAGGCGCTTCGGCCAAAACGGACGCCTTTGGCCGCGATCGCTCACGTGGTAGACATCTTCCAGCTTTCGTAAGTCGTAAGACGAAAGCGCTGAGTACCGCTGAGCAGGAGTCACCATGCCGACCGCCGTTTTGAGCACCAAAGGCCAGGTGGTCATCCCCGCCGAGGTCCGGGCCGCGCTCGGCTTGAGCGAGGGCGACCGGCTCACGTTCGCCATCGAGGGCAGGCGCCTGGTCCTCGAGCGCCTGCCCTCGCGCGCCGAGCGCCGCCAGGCGCGCATGACCCAGGCGTTCGCCGACTACGCCAACAGCGGCGTCGAAAAGGTGTGGGCCGCGATCGACGGGGAGGACTTCGTCGATGGTTGACCTGGGGCCCATCTTCGAGCCCGGCGACGTCGTGCGCGTCGACCTCGACCCCTCCCGAGGCAACGAGCAGCAAAAGGTGCGGCCGGTGCTCGTCGTCAGCGACACGAACCCGCTGGGCCTGGTCATCGTCCTGCCCATCACCGACGCCGGCCGAAAGACCGGCCGGCTCTTTGTCCCCGTCGTCGACCTGCAGGCGGCCGGGCTCTCCAAGCCCTCCGTCGTCGACATCTTTCAGATTCGCTGCATCGACCCCGTGCGCCTCAAGGGCAAGCTCGGCAAGGTCGACAACGACGTGATGAACAAGGTCCGCGCCGCCCTCGCCGACGTGCTTGGCATCGATGAGGAGCATGTGGCCGAGTAGCTCGGAGAGCACCGACCGCGCTGGAGGCGAAGCAGCAGCGAGGTCCCTTTCATTGCTGATGGACACGACGGCGATGGCCGCTGCGGTGGTTGACGGCAGGTCGACCCCAGGAAGGGGTCAAAGAGAGCGCTGACTTAGGGGGAAACGAT
Organism: Myxococcota bacterium; assembly: GCA_046593615.1. GTDB lineage: Bacteria > Myxococcota > UBA727 > UBA727 > VGSZ01 > VGSZ01. The sequence goes on from JBKJNL010000173.1 coordinate 3,123, forward strand.
TTGCATTGTGAGCGCTCCGTCCGCTTGCTGAGCGCCGCAACTCGGTGCCACCCTCCGACTACCGGAGGGGTCCTATATGACGCGTTTCACGATCGCAGCGGCGACCGCTGCTCTACTTGCTGCACCCGCAACAATCGCCAAGTCCCATGACGGGACAATTGACCGGGAGGTAATCGCAGGTCTCGACGAGCAAATCGCTGACCTGGAGCGCGATCCCAGTTTGCTCGTCGATCCAAGCGACGGCGTGGAGAAGGCCCATCTCACCAGCCGCTTCGCCGATCTCCGCGTCTACGTCGACGCTGAAGCGATCGCCCTCGAGAATCGCCAGAGCGCTGCCATCCACCCGCGCCTCGAGCTACGCCTCGATGGAGAGCGAGAACGCGGCGACGAGATCGACCGGATGCTCGATGACGATGAAGTGAGTTTGGTCAGCGACCGGGTCACCCAGATGGTTCTGAACACCGAAGCAGGGATCCAGCA
>JBKJNL010000987.1:0-5695 GCA_046593615.1 Myxococcota bacterium
GCCGCACGGCGACGCCGGCGGGCGGCGTCTCGTCGGCCAGGGGCGAAAAAGCCGAGAACCCCGCCGGCCCGCGCGGCAGAGGCAAAGGCAAAGAGCCGCAGACCAAGAAGCTCCTCACGGTCCTCGGGGTGCTGGCGGTGGGCCTGGTGGTGAGCGTGGTCGTCGACCAGCTGACGGCGCAGCCGTCGCCCAAGCCGCTGATCTTCAACGACCCCGCCGGCTTGCCATGCACGCCGCCGGTGCTCGGCAGCAGCGGCCACGTGTTGTGCAACCTGCCAAAGGTTTTTCTCACCGCCAACTCCGAGGCCTCGCTGCGGGCCCGCGCCGCCATCACCACGGCGTCGGCCAAGGCCCAGGGCTACGGGCAGGTCATGGTCTTCCAGATCGAAGACGGCCGCCTGAAGTGGGTCTTCTGAGCCGTCTGCAGCACCGTCTGCCGTGCTGTCTGCAGCGCTGTCAGCAGCGCGGGCGCGCACGGTGACCAACGTGCGTCCCGATCTGGTGTGGGTGCGCGAGCCGCTGCAGGCCCGCAGCCAGGCGACGTTGACGCGCCTGCTCGACGCCACCGAGACGCTGCTCGAGACCGAGGCCTTTGACGCCTTGAGCGTGCAGGCCATCTGCAAAGAGGCCCGCTCATCGGTGGGCGCCTTCTACACGCGCTTCAGCGACAAGACCTCGCTGCTGCACCTGCTGCACGAGCGCATCTGCCAGGAGGCCCGGGCCACGGCGACCACCGCCCTGGCCGCCGAGCGTTGGGAGGGCCACCCGATCAGCGACGTCATAGCCGCCGTCGTCGACTTTATCGTCGGCGCGTACCGGACCCAGCGCGGGCTGCGCATGGAGATCGTCCGTCGCAACGGCCTCGATCCGGCGTTTCGCAAACGAAGCGTCGACATCGCCGCCTTTACCGCGCGCTCCCTCGGCGCATTGTTGTCGGCGCGGGCTTCGGAGCTCGCGCATCCCGATCCGCAGCTGGCGGCCGAGGTCTGTCACCGCATCTTGTTCGCCGTGCTCGACCAGCACGCGATCTTTGGCGACGGCGGCCCCGTGGGCATGTCGCTCGACGACGAAGCGCTGTCGCGCGAGCTCACGGCAGCGCTGGTCGGCTACCTGCGCATCAAGTGACCCTGACCCGTCAGCAATCGGCCTGAAGAATCAGCGCGTGAACCAGAAGCCGATGGCGGCGCCCACGGCGATGACGAGCCCCGCGCCGCCGCGCAAGACCGCGTGCCGCCCGAGCACCCGCAGCGGCGTCGTCGACAACAGCTTGACGGTGCCGTCTTCGACGAGGGCGTGGACGGTGGCGCCGTCGTCGAGGGTGCTCTCGGTGGCCCGCACCACGTGCTCTTCGGCCCAGATGTGGCCCTTGTGGCCGAAGCGCTGGATGAGCAGGCCGGCGATGGCCGCGGGCAAGAAGGGCAGGGCCTTCTCGGTCGACTTCAGGCCGAGGATGAACACCGGTTGCTTCTTCTGATCGATGGCCATGGTGCTGCCGTCGTCGGTGACCAGGTTGAACGGGCGGAACTCGTCGAAGAACAGCGCGCCGGCCCCGACGGTCTCGTGCAGGCGGCGGCGCAAGAGCACGAGGTGGAACAGCACGCAGCTGCGCTTCAACAGCGGCGACTCGAGCAGGCCGTCGGTGGCCTGGATGGTGGCTTCGACCGCAGCGAGGCCGGCGCTTTCGCCGGGGACGCCGCCTGCGAAGCGGCGGGCCAGCAGCAGGCGCAGACCGGTGCGCAGCTCGAAGATGGCGCCGACGAGGGCGACCACGGCGACGGCGAACAACGATCCGGCAATCAGCGCGAGCATGACCTCAGCCTAGGGTCTTTGCCGCGCCGCGCCCAAGCTGCGCCCGTCGACGCCGCGCCGCGATCAGAGCGCGCGGGCCACGGTCGACGCCTCGCCGTCGCCGGCGACGGTCTGCGTCAGCCGCTGATGACGTACGGGCCACCGCGCGCGAGGGCGCGGGCCCAGGCCGGGCGGGCGTGCATGCGGGCCAGCCAGGCGGCGGTGTGGGGTCGGGCGACGTCGCTTCCGCTGCGGGCGCCGGCGGCTTCGAGGGGAAAGCTCATCATGACGTCGGCGGCGCTGAAGTCGTCGCCGGCAAAAAACGGCCGCGTGGCGAGCTCGCTCTCGAGCCAATCGAGGTGTTGCTTGAGCATCTTTCGCAGGATGGGCCGCGCGGGGCGCCCGAGCAGGCCGAGCTTGCCGACGACGAGCAGCGCCAGCAGCGGCGGCATCATCGAGCCCTCGGCGTAGTGCAGGAAGTGGCGGTAGCGCAGCACACCCTCGCGCGAAGCCGGGGGACCGAGGCGGCCGCCGGCGCGTTCGACGAGGTATTCGACGATGGCACCGGTCTCGGCCAGCACCCGCCGCACGCCCGCGTCGTCGTCGTCGTCGATGACCGGCGACTTGCCGAGGGGGTGGATGGCGCGCAGCTCCTTGGGCGCAAGCATCGTGACCGGATGCCGGGCGTAGCGCTTGATCTCGTAGGGCAGCTCGAGCTCGTCGAGCAGCCAGAGCACACGTTGCGAGCGGCTGTTTTCCAGGTGGTGGACGGTGATCATGCGGCCCCTATCGTCGAACGCAGCCCGGAAAACAGAGGCGCGCCCCAGGGCCCCGAGGGGTGAGGCGCGCCGCTGGTGTCGACGTCAAAAGCGGAGGGTCAGCTCAGACCGAGAACGAATCGCCGCACGAGCAGCTCTTGACCTCGTTGGGGTCCTTCAAGACGAAGCCCGACTTCATCAAGCTCTCTTGCCACTCGAGCACCGAGCCGCCGAGGTAGAGCAGGCTCTTGGGGTCGACGATGATCTTGGCGCCGTAGGCCTCAAAGACCTTGTCGCGCGCATCGCCGGCCGGCGTGAAGCTGAACGTGTAGCTCAGGCCCGAGCAGCCGCCGCCCTGGATGGCCACGCGCAGCAGCTGTCCGATCTTGCCCTCTTTCTCGGCGAGCGCTGCGATCTTCTGGGCCGCCCGCTCGGTGAGGGCGAGCTTGTCTTTGGGCACGACGACAGCCGGCTCCGACGACGTCGACGCCGTCTTCTTGTTGCCGATGCCGGTGAGCTGGGTGGTCATCGTTCTTCCTTCAACAACGCTGCAAACAACTGCGATCGAATCGGTGGCCCACCCTCGTGGCGGGTGAGGGCGAGGCTCTCAAGCCGGGAGCGCGGCGGCGGACTGGGCGTGCTTCTTGGCGTGCTTTTCAGCGTAGCCGGCGACGGTGGCGTCGACGCGGGCGGCGACGGCTTCGTCGGATTCGCCTTCGGCGCGGTTGGCGCCGGCCATCTTTTGCTCGTGGTCTTTGACCTCGGCGACGCTCAGCAGGCCCTTCTTGAGCTTGTAGTCGTAGATGGCGGCTTTGACGGCTTCTTCGGCCAGCACGCTGCAGTGGATTTTCACCGGTGGAAGCGCGAGCTCTTCAGCGATCTGTGAGTTCTTCAAAGCATCGGCCTGGGCGATGGTCTTGCCCTTGACCCACTCGGTGACGAGCGACGAGCTGGCGATGGCCGAGCCGCAGCCAAAGGTCTTGAACTTGGCGTCTTCTATGATGCCGTCGTCGTTGATCTTGAGCTGCAGCTTCATCACGTCGCCGCAGGCGGGGGCGCCGACCAGGCCGGTGCCGACGTTGTCGTCGGTCTTGTCCATCGAGCCCACGTTGCGCGGGTTTTCGTAGTGGTCAAGGAGCTTTTCACTGTATGCCATGGCTTCGTTCCTTCGCGGTTCTGAAATCTTCTGAGAAGCGGTATCGTATCAATGAGCGCGGTGGCGCGTGGCTCGTGCGTGACCGTCAGCGTGACCTCAGTGAGACGCCCACTGCACGGTCTTCAGGTCGATGCCCTCTTGCACCATCTCCCACAGCGGCGAGAGCTCGCGCAGGCGGTTGGCCGACTTCACGACCAGCTCGGCGACGGTGTCGATCTCGGCTTCGGTGGTGAAGCGGCCGAGGCCGAAGCGCAACGAGCTGTGGGCGAGGTCGTCGCCGACGCCGAGGGCGCGCAGCACGTAGCTCGGCTCAAGCGACGCCGACGTGCACGCCGAGCCCGACGACACCGCCACGCGCTTGTTGATGGCCATCAGCATCGACTCGCCCTCGACATAGGCGAACGAGATGTTGAGGTTGCCGGGCAGCCGGTGCTCCATCGAGCCGTTGACGACGGTCTGGGGCACGCCGTCCTGGATCTTCTTGTGCAGGCGTTCGCGCAGCATCAACAATCGCTTTGATTCTTCGGGAAGCTCGGCCTTTGCGATCTCACAGGCCCTGCCGAAGCCGACGATGCCGGGGACGTTCAGCGTGCCCGAGCGCAGCCCGCGCTCGTGGCCGCCGCCGTCGATGATCGGCGCCAGGCGCACGCGGGGCTTGCGGCGCACGTAGAGAGCGCCGACGCCCTTGGGGCCGTACATCTTGTGGGCCGTGAAGCTGGCGAGGTCGACGCAGGCGCCTTCGCAGTCGACGGGGACCTTGCCGGCGGCCTGCACGGCGTCGGTGTGCAGCAGCACGCCCTTCTCGCGGCACAGCTTGCCGATCTCGGCGATCGGATTGACCGTGCCGATCTCGTTGTTGGCCCACATGATCGACACCAGCACGGTGTCGGGGCGCAGCGCGGCCTCGACCGCGGCGCGGGTGATGATGCCCTCGGGCGTCGGCGTCAAATAGGTGACAGTGAAACCTTCAAGCTCGAGCGCGCGGCAGGAATCAATCACCGCCTTGTGCTCGATCTTCGAGGTGATAATGTGCTTGCCCTTGTCTTTATAGAAGTGGGCGGCGCCTTTGATGGCCAGGTTGTTCGACTCGGTGGCGCCCGACGTGAACACGATTTCTTTTGACGACGCGCCGATCAGCGCAGCGATCTGCTCGCGGGCCTTTTCGACGGCGGCCTCGGCGTCCCAGCCGAAGCTGTGGTTGCGGCTGGCGGCGTTGCCAAAGACCTTGGTGAAGTACGGCAGCATCGTCTCGAGGACGCGCGGGTCCATCGGCGTCGTCGCGTGGCAGTCGAGGTAGATGGGGTCTTGGTCGACGATCATGGCCGTTCCTTCAGCAATCTCGGGTTCAGGTCTGATGCGGGGCGTGCGCCGTGGATGCGCTGTTCGAGCTCGACGGCGAATTCGTCGTCGATGCCGTCGTCGTCGTCGTCGCACTCGTTGCAGTTGGCGACTGGCAGCTGCGCTGGGTCTCCTCGACGAGCGACGGGGCGTGGTCGTCGTGTGACGTACAGCCGCAGCACGAGGCCGCGCCGGGGACGCCGGCTTTGGCGTCGGTGGGGCAGGCGCCGCATTCTTCGAGGTAGCGCAGCGAGCTCACCAGCTCGCGTTGCAGCTGCGACAGCCGGGCGATCTGGGTGGCGACGTCGTCGAGCTTCTGCACGAACAGCCCGCGCACCTGGGCCATGGCCTCTTTGGGGATCGCTTCGCCGACGACGGCGGCCACCAGCCCCTGGATCTGCTCGAGGGTGAAGCCGAGCTCTTGCAGCTTGCCGATCCACTGCACGCGGGTGACGGCCTCGGCGCCATAGAGCCGGAAGCCGCCGACGGTGCGGTCGCCGGGGGTCAGCAGGCCGAGCTCTTCGTAGAGGCGCAGCGCCCGCTGGGTCTTGCCCGTAGCCTTTGCCAGGTCGCCAATGCGCAGATCGCGCAGATCGCGCAGATCACCACGCAGTGCGTCATGACCGCCAGCAGACGCAGGAGACCCGTCCGTCGA
>JBKJNL010000257.1:0-4166 GCA_046593615.1 Myxococcota bacterium
ACGCCGGTGCCGAGGGGCGCCAGGGTGCGGCTGCCGGCCTCGGCGAGCATCGCGCCGATCAAGCCGCCCGCGGGGAAGGGGACGACGTCGGTGCCGCGCAGCACGAGGTGCAACAGCGCCATCGCCGACAGCCCGGCCATGACCGCGCACAGCACGCGCAGGAACGCGTGCTTCGGACGCTCGATGGGCTTGAAGCAGGCGACCACGACGATGACGAGGGCGACGGGGACGGCATAGGCGACGACGCCAAAGGTCAGCGTCAGCACGTCGGCGACGAATGCGCCGCCAGGCCCGATCCAGTTCTCGACGACGCGGCCGGGCTGGTGGTCTTTGCTCGAATACGAGAGCAGCGAGAGCGCCAGCAGCACGTCGAGGGCGAAGAGCACGATGCCGGTGATTTCGAAGGGCAGGCTGTGCAGCCGCGACGCGGCCTGCTTCGACTTCTTTTCCGCCGCCTGCTTCTTGGCCGGCTTCTTCTTCACCGGCCGCTCCGGCGCGGTGATGGCGTCGTTGGCGGGCATCGGCGGCGTCGAGATGTGCTCCACGCGCGGGCGACGGCGGGCGCGGCGGGGCGGGGCCGGCGCTCCGTCGTCGTCGTCGTCGTCGTCATCGTCACCGCTCTGGGGGCGCGGGTCCGACAGCGAGAGCGGGCGGTGGCGGCCATAGCCGTCGCCATCGCCGTCGTTGCCGTCGTGGGAATCGTGGTTCTGGGGCTGATTGGTCGCCACCTGGAGTCTCCTTGCGCCGTCTGGAGCCAGAGTGGGACCCGCGATCTACCAAATCAAGAAATCGGCCCGCGCCCCCGCGCGCCGGGAATGCGCCGGAGACGCCGCAGCGCGCCTATGCTCCGCGCCACGATGACGACGACACCCTTGAAGTTTTCGCTCCCGCGCCAGCTCGCCTATGCCTGCGGGCAGGCCGGCAACGTGCTCACCGAGAGCCTGATCCTCACCTACCTCATCTACTTCTATCTGCCGCCCGCAAAGGCCGGTGAAGTCGAGATGTCTCTCGTTCCCAGCTTCGTCTGGGGTTTCATCCCGGCGATGTTCTTTGTCCAGTTCATGCCGCGCGCCGTCGACACCTTCATCGACCCTGCGGTGGGCAACTTCAGCGATCGCAACCGCCACCCGCTGGGGCGGCGTCGCATCTTCATGCTGGCGGGGTTCATCCCCCTGTGCTTCGCCACCGCCGGGGTGTTCTTCCCGCCCGACGCCGGTCCGACCGGGCTCAACGTGGCCTGGGCCACCCTGCTGATGACCGTCTACTTCGCGTCGTTCTCGGTCTACGTGGCGCCCTACCTGGCGCTGTTGCCGGAGCTCGCGCCCGACAAGGCCCTGAACGTGCGTGTGTCGACGATGATGGCCGCGTTCGCGCTGGTCGGCGGGCTCATCGCCATCAACGGCGGCGGCGCGCTCATCGCAGCGCTCGGCACCGAGACCGCCGCCCAGAAGGCGACCTCGACCCAGACCATGGTCGTCATCTTGACCGTGGTCTCGCTCGTGCTGTTGTTGCTGCCGATCGTGGCCATCCCCGAGCGCAAGCTGGTGGCCGCGCAGGGCGCCGACAGCCACGCCGGCCTCTTCGAGTCCTTGAAGAACACGTTCTCCGATCGCGCGTTCATTCCATATGTCATCGGTACTGTGTTGTTTGCGTTTGGATTCAATATTGTCAGGTCGGCACTGCTGTTTTTTGTGACTGTGTTGATGGGCCAGAAAGAAGATTCGCTGGTCACAATCGCTGTGTTCGGCGTCGCCGCGGTCGCCTTTCCCGTCGTCGCCATCCTGGCCGGCAAGTTGGGCAAGCGCCTCGTCATGGTCGGCGGGACCTTGATTCTCGCCGTCGCCCTTGCCGGCTTCTGGTTCGTCGACTCGCTCGTGAGCGGCGCGGTGTTCCTGTGCCTGGCGGGCGTGGGCGTGTCGGCGTTCCTGGCGCTGCCGAACTCGATCCTCGCCGACGTGTGCAACGCCAACGCCCTGCGGACCGGCGCGCGGCGCGAGGCGATGTTCTTCGGGGCGCAGGGGTTCCTGCAGAAGATCAACCTCGGCATCTCGGTCTTCCTCTTCGGCTTCCTGCTCGATCGCTTCGGCCGCTCCGTCGACAACCCGATGGGCGTGCGGCTCATGGGTCCCGTGGCGGCGCTGGCGCTCATCGGCGCGGCCGTCGCCTACTGGCGCTACCCCGAGAAGCGCATCACCGACGAGCTGGCCGCTGGCGCGCTGCTGGTGCCGGCCCCGCCGCTGGCGATGTCCGACCCGCCCCGCTGATCAACCGTTGTCGACGACGACGCCGGCGGAGGCGCCGCAGCTGCAGCGGTCGCCGGGCTTCGACAGCGGGGCCGCCGCGCACGTCTGCGTCGCCAACAGCGGCGTCGACGCCAGGCACTGCAGCGGCGCCGCCTTGTGCTTGCCGTCGACGCGCACCAGGAAGCTCTCGACCCAGCCCAGGCTCTGGGTGTAGGTCGACCAGGCGATTTGATAGCGACCATTGCCCAGACGGCTGGCACCATTTGCCAGATAGGGGTCAGGCCAGCCGGTCGGCGAAAAAGGATAGGGGTCATTCACGATGAGCAGCAGGCCGTCGGGCCGCTCGACGTAACCGACGATGAGGGCGACGTGGGCCGAGGCAGAAAAGGCCTGGGGGCGACCACCCGGATTGATGCCGGCGAGCACCGGGCGTCCGCCGTCGAGCTCGCGCTTGAGCTCGACGGGGCTGAGGGCGTCGGCGTGGGTGACGAACAGCCGCGGCGAGGGCAGGCCAGAGATCAAGGCCGCGCGCCGCGGGTAGTCGATCAGCATGCCCATCAGCTGCGTGGCGTCGCCAGCTGGGGTGTTGCACAGCCGGCAATCCTGCGCGCACTGGGCCTTATTGCTGGCGATCGACATCGCGCCGATCACGCCGCATTGATAGTGACCATTGACCGCCGGAACGTCGAATTGACGAAACACCATTTCGCCGACGGCCAGCCAACACCACACCGGCGTCGCCTGCTGCACGGGCGGGATGCCGAGGTCGACGTCGGCTCGCGCAGCGGTGGCGAACAGCAGCGCGACGGCTGCGGCGACCGTCGGCCTCACGCGCCGGCCCGGATCGACACCAGCCGCTCCCAGAACGCCGGCAGCGCTTCGAGCGCGGCGCCGGGCCAGGTGATGCGCACCATGGACTCTTCGACGACGATCTCGACGTGCGACGACGGCAGGCCGTTTTGGACCAGGGCCAACAGCTCGGCGCGGCACTGCGTCAACAACGCGAAGCCATCGTCGTCGCAGCGGACCACAAAGGCGGCGTCGACGGCCTGGATGCCGAGCTGCTGCTCGCGCAGCGCGCCGATGCTGAGGGCGCCCTGGCGCGTGAGCGTGGCCCGTCCCACGCCGGGCGGCAGCATGCCGTCGAAGAAGACGTGGTCTTCGGTGCCGTGCTCGCGCACGCTCGCGGTGGACTCGAAGAAGGGCAGCCGCAGCACCAGGCTCGCCTGCAGCGAGCCGGTTTCGTCGACGCTGGCGACGCCAGAAGAGGTCAGGGCGGCGACGACGCCAGCGTTCATGATCACACCTCTTCGTACCACAGCGTGACGGTGCTAGCCCGTGGCCATGCCCCTCGAGAAGCTGTCCGACGTCGACGTCGATGCCTACGCCATCCGCCTCGACGAGGCCACGTTGCAGGTCAAGCCGACGCCGAAGCTGACGGCGACGAAGCCCTTCGGCCTCGACGACGCCTACGTCATCCAGCGGGCCGGCATCGCCCTGCGCAAGCTGCGCGCCGACGACCTCGTCGGCCTGAAGATGGGCCTGACCTCGCGGGCCAAGATGCAGCAGATGAAGGTCGAGGTGCCCATCTACGGCCACCTGACGAAGTCGATGATCCTCGACGACGGCGGCACCATCTCGCGGGCCCGCCACATCCATCCCCGCGTCGAGCCCGAGGTGGCGTTCCTGCTCGCGCGCGACCTCGAGGGTCCGGTGACGCCGGCGCAGGCCCTGGCCGCCGTCGACGCCTGCTGTTGCGCGCTTGAGCTCATCGATTCGCGCTTCGAGAATTTCCAGTTCACCCTCGAAGACGTCGTCGCCGACAACGCGTCGTCGTCGCGGTTCGTGCTCGGGTCGCTGATGCGGCCGCGCGACTTCGACACCGGCAACCTCGGCATGGTGCTGAGAAAGAACGGCGTCGTC